>JBEGOE010000244.1:0-5394 GCA_041182165.1 Actinomycetota bacterium | reverse complement strand
AGGCGCGCCCTCTCGGTCTCGTGGTCGATGTTGTGGAACACCGAGACGTCGTCGCTGCCGACGCCCCAGACCACCGCTGCGTCCTCGTCGTCGGCAGGGCCGGCCTCGGGCAGGGGGGCGGCGTGGTCTTCGAGCCAGGCGCGGGCCTCTTTGCGGAACAGTTCGAGATCTGGAAGGTCGTTGGACATCGACCCCAACGGTACTGATCTGAGGAGCCTGCCCTCCAACCGTGGTGGCCGGATCGTGGGGCAACGGCTACTGTCACACCCGACCTGAAGGGAGCCTGGCCGGGTGAGCCTGCTGCAAGTGCAAGACATCTCTGTGCGGTTCGGTGGCATCGTGGCCCTCGACGGGCTGTCGTTCGACATCGACGAGGGCCAGATCTGCGGCCTCATCGGCCCGAACGGCGCTGGCAAGACCACGATGTTCAACGTCGTCAGCCGGATCTACCAGCCGAGCTCGGGCAGCCTCGTCTACCGGGGTGAGAACCTGCTCGACGTCCCGGCCCACGGCATCGCCCGGCGTGGCATCGCCCGCACGTTCCAGAACCTGGCGCTGTTCCCCACGATGACGCTCCTCGAGAACGTCATGGTCGGCGCCCACGCCCGCGGCCATGTCGGTTTCGCCCGTGCGGTGTTCCGCATCGGTGCTGCCAAGGAGAACCGCGAGACGCGCGAGCGCGCCGGCGAACTGCTCACCCAGCTCGGCCTCGGGCCGCTCATGTTCCGGCCCGCTGCCGGGCTGCCGTTCGGCACGCTGAAGCGGCTCGAGATCGCCCGGGCGCTGGCCGCCCAGCCCGACTTCCTGCTGATGGACGAGCCGGCCAGTGGTCTCACCCACGGCGAGGTCGACGAGCTCGGCGAGACGATCGTGCGCATCCGCGATCAGTTCCGGCTCACGGTCCTGCTCGTCGAGCACCACATGTCGATGGTGATGAGCGTCAGCGACAAGGTGGTGGCGATGGAGTTCGGGCGCAAGATCGCCGAGGGCACCCCGGCCGAGGTGCAGGCCGACGACGCGGTGATCACCGCGTACCTCGGGACCACCGCATGAGCATGCTCGAGCTCTCCGGCGTCCGGGCCGGGTACGGCCAGGTGAACGTCCTCCAGGACCTGTCGCTCGCGCTCGAGCAGGGCGAGATCGTGGTCATGCTCGGTGCCAACGGTGCCGGCAAGACCACCACGATGCGGGCAATCAGCGGCATGATCGGCCGCTCCGGTCACATCGTGTTCGAGGGTGTCGACATCACCCGGGCGGCCCCCGATGCCATCGTGCAGGCCGGCATCGCCCAGGTGCCCCAGGGTCGGGGCACGTTTCCCGAACTGTCGGTCGAGGACAACCTCCGCCTCGGTGCGTACACGCGTCGCGACCACGACATCGCGAAGGACATGGACCGCTGGTTCGGGGTGTTCCCCCGCCTGATGGAGCGCCGCCAACAGCGCGCCGGCAGCCTCAGCGGCGGCGAGCAGCAGATGCTCGCGATCGCACGGGCACTCATGAGCCGGCCCCGTCTGCTGCTGTGCGACGAGCCGAGCCTCGGCCTCGCGCCGCTCATCACCAAGGAGCTGTTCGAGGTCATCCAACGGCTGAACGCCGAGGAGGGAGTGTCCGTGCTCCTGGTCGAGCAGAACGCCAACCTGGCGATGCACATGGCGAGCCGGGTGTACCTGCTCGAGACCGGCCGCATCGTCGCCACCGGCTCGGCCGCCGAGCTCAGTGCCGACGACTCGATCCGGAAGGCGTACCTGGGGTTCTGATGGATCTGTTCCTGCAACGCGTCGTCGACGGCCTCAGCCAGGGCTCGGTCTACGCGCTCATCGCGCTCGGCCTCGTCATCATCTACCGGGGCACCGGCCACCTCAACTTCGCGCAGGGCGAGATGGCGCTGTTCGCCACCTACTGCGTGTATCAGTTGGGCGAGTGGGGGCTGTCGATCTACATCTCCGTCTGGATCGGCATGGCGATCGGTTTCGCCGTCGGCGCCGCCACCGAGGTGGCGCTCATCCGGCCGGTCGCGAAGAAGTCGCCGTTCGCCGTCTTCATCGTCACGATCGGCCTGTTCCAGTTCCTCAACTGGCTCGACGGCGCCATCTGGGGTGACCAGCTGCTGCCGAACTCCGGCGTCGGCAGCAAGCAGTCGCAGTTCCCGAGCCTGTTCCCCGACGCCGACACCGACTTCGTCACCATCTTCGGTGCGAACATCCGCATCCAGTCGATCGGTGTCTTCCTGCTCGTGCTGGTGGTGACGGGCCTGCTCTTCCTGTTGTTCAACAAGACCCGGTTCGGCCTGGCGATGCGGGCGGTGGCGAGCAGCCCCGACAGCAGTCGGCTCGTCGGCATCAAGACCAACCGGGTGCTCATGATGAGCTGGGGTCTGGCGGCGGCCATCGGTGCCCTGGGCGGCATCGTGTTCGCCGGTCTGAACAACAGCGTCAGCCTGGGCCTGATGTTCACCGTGTTCATCTATGGGTCGGCGGCGGCCACCCTCGGCGGGTTCGACTCGCCCGGCGGCGCGGTCATCGCCGGCCTCACCATCGGTGTCATCGAGAACCTCGTGGCGGGCTACGCACAGGAATGGGTGGGCCAGTCGATGAAGCTCGGCGTGGCCTTCCTGGTCATCCTGGTGGTGCTCATGGTGAAGCCGTCCGGCCTGTTCGGCACGCAGAAGGTGGAGCGGGTATGAAGTCGCTGGCGACCATCCGCGAGGGCGGGGCTGCGCACTGGGCGATCCGCATCGCGGCATCGTTGTTGGTCGTCGCCGCGCTGTTCGTCGTGCCCACCAAGGGCAGCAACGGCCTCATCACCTCGAGCACCGAGGCTCTCACGCTCATGTGCGCCGCCATGGCGCTCAACCTGCTGCTCGGATACACCGGGCAGATCTCGATCGGCCACTCGGCGTTCTTCGGCATCGGTGCGTACACCACCGGCATCTGCGTGTCGCGCTGGGGCTGGAGCCCGTGGGTCACGTTCCCGCTGGCGTTCCTGGTCGCGTTCGTGGTGGGTGTGATCGTGTCGTTCCCCGCATCGCGCATCAAGGGTGTGTACCTGGCACTCGTCACGCTCGCCCTGGCGCTCGTGTTCCCGAACTTCCTCAGGTGGCCGAAGATCGCCGGGCTCACCGGCGGCGGAGCCGGTCTGCCCAACAAGGACAGCCAGGTGCAGACCACCGGGTTCGACATCGGCCGCAAGGACGGTCAGATGCAGTACTTCGAGATCTTCGGCTGGGACCCGTTCGGCGACCTGCGCAGCCTCGATGCGAAGACCGCGTTCTTCTACTGGATCGCCGCGATCGTCACGATCGTCGTCTATCTCATGTGCCGCGGCGTGGTGAAGAGCCGTGCCGGTCGGGCCATGGTGGCTGTTCGCGACAACGAGACCGCTGCCGCCGTCATGGGTGTCAACGTCGTCGCCACCAAGGCGTTCGTGTTCGGGATCTCGGCCGGCCTGTGCGCCCTGCCTGGATCGGTCACCGCCATCCGCATCGGCAGCGTGTCGCCCGACATCGCGAGCCTCACCATCATCGGCTCGCTCACGTTCCTCATCGTCATGGTCATCGGCGGCGCCGGTTCGCTGTGGGGTCCCATCGTCGGTGCCAGCCTGTACGTGTTCGTCACCGACAGGACCGGCACATGGGCCAACGACGACGCCATCCCGGCGCTCCTCCGCCCGTTCTTCGCCTGGTCGAAGACGCCGCCTGGCGGCGGCATCTTCGCTCTGGTCCTCATCGGCCTCATGTTCGTCGCGCCTCGCGGCATCGTCGGCATGTGGAGGCAGTACAGTCCTCGAGTCGTGCGAGTCGTTCCCCGTCCAGTGGGTATGACCACGCCCGAGGCCCTGGTCCGTGACACCGGGGCCGACACCAGCAACACCAGCAACACCAGCAGCAACAACAACAACAGCAGCACCTGAGGGGGAGCACCGAATGATCCGACGCAGAGGCAAGATCGCCGCCGTCCTGGCCGTGGGTGCGCTCGCCGTCGCCGCCTGTGGCAGTGACGACAACAGCGCATCCGACACCACGACCGCGGCCACCACGGCCGCCACCACCGCCGACACCACGGCCGCCACCACCGCCGACACCACCGCCGAGACCACCCCGGCCACCGAGCCTGCGGCCGCGACCTGGGCCGTGAACACCGATGACTGCGTCGACCCCGACGCCGCCAACGCGCCCATCGAGGGCACGCTGAGGATCGGTTCGGCCATGCCGCTCACCGGTGGCGTCGCCGCAGCTGCTTTCGCTCCGGTGAAGAGCGGCTTCGAGTCGTACATCAAGTACGCCAACGACAAGGGCCTCGTGCCCGGCATCGAGCTCGAGCTCACCATCGAGGACGACCAGTACAACGCCGAGCTCACCCCCGGCGCGATCGCCAAGCAGATCGACGGTGGCACCCAGGTGTTCTCCGGCATCATCGGCACGCCGAACAACGACGCCGTTCAAAACACGCTGAACGACGAGTGCATCCCGCAGCTCAACGCCCTCACCGGTTCGCCGTCGTGGGGCGACGTCGCCGACTACCCATGGACCACCGGCATCCTCATTCCGTACACGGTCGAGTCGAAGATCTACGCAGCGCAGATCGCCGAGCTCTATCCCGAGGGCGCCACCGTGTCGCTGTTCTACGTGAACAACGAGTTCGGTCAGGTGTACGCCGACGCGTTCAAGGAGATCGCCGGCGACTACAACCTCACCGTCGTGGGCGAGCAGACGATCGAGGCGACCGACTCGAACCCGCCGGCCTCGCAGGTCACCACCATCGCGAGCGAGAAGGCAGACGTCGTCATGGCCGTGCCGCTCGGCGCCGGCTGCATCTCGTTCCTGAGCGAGATGGCTTCGGCCAAGGCACAGAACGCCGACTGGACGCCGGCCACGTTCATCACGAACACCTGCGCCAGCAGCCTCATCCTCGGCGCAGCAGGCCCGGCAGCCGACGGCCTGTACACCAGCAACAACCTCAAGGACATCGGTGACCCCGCCGTCCAGGCGCTCCCCGTCGTCAAGGAGTACATCGACTTCATGACGGCCGAGGGCTTCGGCGACATCGTCACCACGGCTGCAGCCGGCTGGCACACGGGCGAGATGACCGTTGCGATCATCAAGCAGGCGGCCGAGTCGCCCGAGGGCCTCACCCGTGCGTCGATCATCAACGCCGCCCGCGACTTCACCTACACCCCGTCGCTCGCACGTGACGGCGTCCAGGCGAAGTCGATCGGCGAGGAGGACACGTTCCTCTTCGAGTCGCTCACGGTGCTCCAGTACAACGCCACGTCGGCGACGTTCACCGACATCGGCGACCTGATCACCGACTTCGAGAGCTGATCGGCCGGGTCGGCGCAGCCGATCCACCATTTCCACGACCGAGGCAGAGGCCCACCCCATCGGGTGGGCCTCTG
>JBEGOE010000243.1:0-3681 GCA_041182165.1 Actinomycetota bacterium | reverse complement strand
GACGGCTCGTGTACGTTCACCGCCATGAGCGCCGCTCCCGATGCCGCTCCTGATGCCGCTCGCGATGCCGTCGCCGCTGCCGCCGACCGTCTGTTCGCCGCCGATGCCCCGCACGGTGTGTCGCTCGCCCTCGTGGTCCGCCACCGGGGCGAGGTCGTGTTCGAGCGGTACGGACATCAGCCCGACACGGTCTTCGGGCCCGGCGGACCGGTCGACGCCGACACGACGCTCATCTCGTGGAGCATGGCCAAGAGCATCACCCAGGCCGCCCTCGGGGTCGCCGTCGCCGACGGCCTGCTCGACGTGGATGCCCCTGCCCCCGTGCCGGAGTGGCGTGGCACCGACAGGGAGCCGATCACGCTGCTGCAGCTGCTCGAGATGCGCTCGGGGCTGCAGTTCGTCGAGGACTACGTCGACGATGCGGTGAGCCACTGCCTCGAGATGCTCTACGGCGCCGGCAAGGACGACGTCGCCGGCTACGCGGCGTCGCTGCCGCTCGAGCACCGGCCGGGCACCGTGTGGAACTACTCGAGCGGCACGACCAACATCATCAGCCGCTGCATCGGACAGGCGGTCGGTGGCGGGCGCGAGGGGATGGAGGCGTTCCTCCACGACCGCATCCTCGGACCTGCCGGCATGACCAGCGCGGTGCCGAAGTTCGACGACGCCGGCACGTTCATCGGTTCGTCGTACGTGTTCGCGACGGCTCGTGACTTCGCCCGCTTCGGACAGGTCTACCTCGACGGCGGTGTGGTCGGCGGACGGCGGGTCGTGCCCGAGGGGTGGTGTGACCTGGCTCGCACCCAGGCGGCGTTCGACGACGTCGAGCAGCTCGGCTACGGACGTCACTGGTGGCTGTGGCCGCAGTACGCCGGATCGCTCGCGTGTCACGGCTACGAGGGCCAGTACACGCTCGTGGTGCCCGACCGCGACCTCGTCGTCGTGCACCTCGGCAAGAGCCCCGAGGCCACCCGCCGGCCGTTGCGGGACGAGATGGAGCGCATCGTCGACGCGTTCGCCTCCGAACCGGTCTGAGGTCGGGTTCCCCGCGCATGGCGGGTGTCGGCTGCGCCCATCGGCTAACAAAGAGGGGTGGACAACGAGTACGACGGACCCGCGACCGGGGAACTGCCCCGGGTGTCCGCTGACGACACCGGTGGCCCGCCGCGCCCACGGCGCTTCGCCAAGGGACGTCTCACGCTCAAGGTGGTGGTGTTCGTCGCCATCTGCTACTTCGCGTTCGTCACCGTGCTGCCCCGGGCGCGCGATGCAGCAGGCAACCTCACCCAGCTCAACCCTGCGCTGGTCGCGGTCGGCTTCGGTCTCGCGGTCGCCGCACTGTACGCGTACTCGCTGCTCACCCGTGCCTCACTGGGTGAGGCCGGCCATCTCATCTCGTCGTGGCGGTTGTTCCGCATCCAGATGAGCACCAAGGCGCTGTCGAGCATCGTGCCCGGTGGCAGCGCCGCCGGATCTGCGCTCGGGTACCGCCTCATGACGCTGTCGGGTGTGCCGGGCCCCGATGCCGGGTTTGCCCTGGCCACCGCAGCGCTCGGCTCGGCGGTGGTGCTGAACCTCATCTTCTGGGCATCGCTCATCGTCTCGATCCCCATCCGCGGGGTGAACGGTGGCTATGCGACTGCTGCGGTGGCGGGCGTCATCATCATGTCGTTCGCTGCTGCGTTGGTGTTCGGGCTGCTCGAGGGCCAGGGTCGCGCCGAACGGATCCTCCGCTGGATCGCCCGCAAGCTCCGCATGGACGAGAACCGCGCCGCTGCCGGCACCAAGCACATGGCCGGCCGTCTCGAGGAGCTCGCCGCCGATCGGGCGCTCCTGCTCCGGGTGATCGGCTGGGCGGTCGCCAACTGGCTGCTCGACGCTGCGGCGCTGTGGGTCTTCCTGCGCGCGTACGGTGCCACCACCGACATCGACGCCTTGCTCGTCGCCTTCTGCCTCGCCAACGTGCTGGCCGTCATCCCGATCACCCCCGGTGGCCTGCTCATCGTCGACGTCACGATCTCGACCGCGCTCGTCGGTTTCGGCACACCGGCGAACGTCGCGCTGCTGGGCGTGGCTACGTGGCGCCTCGCCCAGTACTTCTTCCCGATCGTGCTCGGCGGCGTCATGTACGGCAGCCTGCGCGTGGGTCCGTGGAGCATCCACCGGCGCGAGCGCTTGCGTCGCCTGCGCGACCTCGCTGCCGACGAGGCGAGCAACCCCGAGAGCGCGCTCGACTTCGCGGTCCGTTTCGGTCGTCGCCCCAAGCACGAGAAGGGCGAGATGGCGAACCGGGAGCGGAAGGACTTCGACCGCTAGCGTCGCGGTCCATGACCACCCACGAGCGCCCCTTCGGCCGCTGCCTCGAGGACTTCGTCGTCGGCGATGTCTACAAGCACTGGCCTGGCAAGACGATCACCGAGTACGACGATCATCTCTTCTGCATGATCACGATGAACCACCACCCGCTGCACACCAACGACTGGTTCGCCAGCGAGAGCGTGCAGGGCCGCAACGTGGTCGTCGGCAACCTCGTGTACTCGCTCGTGCTCGGCATGAGCGTGCCCGACGTCAGCGGCGCCGCCATCGCCAACCTCGAGGTCGAGACGCTGCAGCACAAGTTCCCCACGTTCCACGGCGACACGATCCATGCCGAGACGCGGGTACTCGAGGTCACCGAGTCGAAGAGCAGGAACGACCGTGGCACCGTGCTGGTCGAGAGCAAGGGCTTCAACCAGGACGGCAAGGAGGTGTGCTATTTCCGCCGCCGCGTCATGGTGTGGAAGCGCGAGTTCGCACCCACCCGCAAGCGCCCCTACGACGGCACCGAGGTCTGGGACTGACGTCGGACGCCCGCCCGTCCGTGAGCTTCGAGCCGCTCCAGCCGGGCCGAATCGCACGAACACCGCCGGTCCGTGCGGTTCGAGCCGCCCCAGTCGGTCCGAACCTCACGGATGCGGTACTCGCCTGGGGTGCGCCGCGGCTGCGCGACTTGCCCTGGCGGCACACGCGTGACCCGTGGGCGATCCTCGTCAGCGAGGTGATGCTGCAGCAGACCCAGGTGCCGCGCGTGATGCCGAAGTGGTTCGCGTTCCTCGAGGTGTTTCCCACGCCCTCGGCCTGCGCTGCCGCATCGCTGGCCGACGTGCTGCGCCTGTGGCAGGGCCTCGGGTACCCGCGCCGGGCCCGCAACCTGCACGCCACGGCCGTGCGCGTCACCGACCTGGGCGCGTTCCCCGACACCCTCGACGGCTTGTTGGCCCTGCCCGGCGTGGGCCAGTACACGGCCCGGGCACTGTTGGCGTTCGCGTTCGAGCTCGACGCGGCGGTGGTCGACACCAACATCGCCCGCGTGTACGCACGCGTCGAGGGACGACGGCTGACGACTCGCGAGGTGCAGCGGATCGCCGACGAGGCCTCGCCCTCGGGTGAGTCCTGGCTGTGGAACCAGTCGATCATGGACCTCGGCGCCGCCCTGTGCCGACCCGTGTCGCCCGGCTGCGGCGAGTGCCCGTTGGCGGCGATGTGCGCGTGGCACGGCGAGGGTGACGACCCAGCGATCGGGTCGGCCGGGGTCAGCGGCAAGCAGGCTCGCTTCGACGGGAGCGACCGCCAGGCGCGGGGCGCGCTGATGAAGGCGCTCACGTTCGGCCCCGTCGACACCACCGACGTCGCCGCGATCAT
>JBEGOE010000242.1:0-4737 GCA_041182165.1 Actinomycetota bacterium | reverse complement strand
CGTGACGAGCCGGATCCCGTTCTGGACCAGCATCCAGCCGATCTACCACAGCCATCACGCCGAGGTCGCGATCACGGCCGGCCACCTCGCCGAGGTCAGCGGCGGGCGGTTCCGGTTGGGCCTGGGTGTGAGCCACGAGCCGGCGATGGACCGACTCGGCATCAGCACCGGCAAGCCGCTGGCCGACATGCGCAGCTACGTCGAGGGGGTTCGCGGCACCGAGCGGGCTGCCGGGGCGCTGCCCCCGGTGTGGCTGGCGACGCTGCGCAACAAGATGCTCGACCTCGCACTCGACGTCGCCGACGGCGCGATCTGGGCCAACGCCTCGCTGTCGCACATGCCCCAGCAGGTCGCCCGCGTGCCCGCCGACCGGCGCGAACAGTTCACCCTCTCGAACATGGTCCCCACCGTCATCGACGAAGACCGCGACGCTGCCCGCGCCATCCACCGACGCACCCTGGGCGGGTACGTGATGCTGCCGAACTACCGGAACTACTGGAAGCAGGCGGGCTACACCGACGAGATGAACGCCATCGAAGATGCCATCGAGCGGGGTGACCGCGATGCCCTGCCTGGACTGATGACCGATCGATGGCTCGACGACTGCACCATCTCCGGCAGCGCCACCCAGGTGCGGGACCAGCTCCAGGCATGGTTCGACGTCGGGGTCCTGCCGATCGCGGTGATGTCGTCGACCACGGGCGGCCAACTGAAGGCGATCGGGCAGCTCTTCGAGCTGTTCGCCTGACACCGGACGTGGCCTCGATGAGCGACACGCCCTCCCCCGCGACCGCAAGGCCCGACCTGGCGATCGTCAACGCCACCGCGCTGGTTCACGCGGCGCCCGACCGGGTCACCTTCGCGCCCTTCACCACGATCGAGATCACCGGCGGCCGCATCACCGCCGTGCGCCCCACCGCCGACGGGCCGACCACTGCCACCGAGGTGATCGATGCCCGCGGCCAGGTGGCGATGCCAGGCCTCGTGAACACCCACAGCCATGCCTCCATGACGTTCCTGCGCGGCGCCGCCGAAGACGTGCGCGTCGGTGAGTGGTTCAACGACTACATCTGGCCGATGGAGGTCAACGTCGGGGCCGACGACGTGTACCTGGGCACCCTGGTGGCTGCCGCCGAGATGATCGAGAGCGGTGTCACCACCTTCGTCGACCACTACTTCTTCATGGAGCAGGCGGCACGCGCCGTCATCGAGAGCGGGATGCGCGCCGACCTCGGTTCGGCGTTCTTCAGCTCGCAGGGACCGGACGGCCTGGCGCAGTCGGCCGACTTCGCCCGGCAGTGGCATGGCGCGGCCGACGGCCGGATCACGACGTCGCTCGCCCCGCACGCGCCGTACACCTGCTCGGACGACGACCTCCGCGGAGCCGCCGATGCGGCACGCTCGATCGGGGTCCGCGTGCACACCCACGCAGCCGAGGACATCCACCAGACCGAGATCAGCCTCGCCGAGCGCGGCATCACCCCGATCGAGGTGCTCGAGCGCACGGGTGTGCTCGACGCCGGGGTCATCATCGCCCACGGCAACGGCATCGTGCCCGACGACATCGCACTGCTCGCCGCGCACGCCGATCGGGTGGGCGTCACCCACGGGCCGAAGGGCTACCTCAAGTTCGCGCTCGGCCCGCTCACCCCGATCCACGACCTGCTCGCCGCCGGTGTTCCCGTCGGCTACTGCACCGACGGCCCGGCGTCGAACAACACGATGGACATCTTCGAGAGCATGCGCTTCGCGTCGTGCTCGCAGAAGTACGTCCGGAACGACGCGACGTGGTTCACGAGTGCGCTCGCGCTGCACATCGCCGGGCCCGGGTCGGCGGCCGTGGCGGGGCAGGCCGGTCGGCTGGGGGTGCTGAGGGTCGGCGCCTGCGCCGATGTGATCCTCGTCGACGTCTCGGGCTTCCACTGCCAGCCGGTGCACGACATCGCCGCGGCGCTCGTCCACTCCGTGCGGGCGTCCGACGTGCAGACCACGATCGTCGACGGCAAGGTGCTCATGCGCGACCGGCAGCTCCTCACCATCGACCGGATCGCGCTGCTCGCCGAGTTCCGGGCACGCGCCGGGGCGATCACCGACCGCACACACGGCCGCACGCTGCAGGACTACCCGACCTGACAGCCCTCGACGTCAGTAGCCCGGGTCGCTCGGCCAATTCGGTTGAATGAGGTGCCACTGCTCCGGGGCTCGACGGATGTGGCACTCGAGTTCGTGGGCGAGCTGCTGCGTGTTGCGGCCGACGTCGTCGCGCAGGCCACCGCCGAGGCGGTGGATCGGGATCGGCGGGCGCACGATCGCGTGATGGCCGTTGTAGCGCGACGTGAAGTACACACCGGTCGGAAGGATCGGGGCACCCGTACGGATCGACAGCGTGGCGGGGCCGGGCGGCAGCGTGGTGCGCTCGCCGAAGAACTCGACCTCGACACCGGTCCGATCGTGGTCGCGGTCGCACAACAGGCACCCGACCTCGTTCTCGCGCAGCGCCTGCTGCACGGCAGCACCGGCGCCCGGCCCGAGCGGCACGACCGTCATGCCGAGGTCCTTGCGGAGCTCGGCGAACCACTCGAACAGTTCGGGCGGATCGAGCGGTTCGACCACCACGGTCAGCTTGTGGCCCTGGTCGGTCATCCATCGACCGGCCCACTCCCAGCCGCCGAGGTGCGGCAAGGCGAGGATGACGCCGTTGCCGCGCGAGAGCGCCTCGGTGATGTGCTCGTACCCCTCCTTGGTGAACCCTCGCTCGACGGTCTCCTTCGACAGGGTGGGCAGGCGGAAGCTCTCGACGTAGTACTTCGCGTACGAGTCGAACGCGGTCTGGGTGGCGAGCCGCAGCGCAGCGCGACCGATGCGGGGATTCACCCGCCGCAGGTGCCGCTGGAACATCTCGCGACGCGCGTTGCTCGAGAGGCTGGCCCCGAACCCGAGCGAGGATGCGGCAGCCATCGCCACCGGGCCGGGCATCAGGCGGGCTGCCAGGGAACCGAGTCGGTAGCCGCCGAGGGTCGCCGCGTCGACCAGTCGGGCGCGCGCGTCGTCGGCCACGGTGTCGGGCGTCAGTGCTCGTTGCGCGACTGGCCGCCGAGCCGCGAGATGCGGGTGCGGCGGCGCTCGGTGCGCACGACGCGGCGGCTCTGACGACGACTGCGGCGCATCTCGATCTTGGCCGCGGTGATCGGTGCGACGCCCGCCTGCTTCCACACCTTGACGAAGCGCTGCACGGCGGTGATGCCGGTGAGGACGAGCATGACCCACAGGATCGGGATGAGCAGCGGCGGGATGAGCAGGCCCACGCAGAACAGGATGATCCGCTCGGCGCGCTCCATGAGGCCGCCCTTGGCATCGAGGCCGAGCGACTCGGCCTTGGCGCGCTGGTACGAGATGACCGAGCTGAGCGCCATGATGCCGAACGGCAGCAGCGAGAGATGCGGGTCCTCGGTGGAGGCGAAGTACCACGCCACGCCACCGAACAGCAGTGCGTCGGTGACACGGTCGATGACGGAATCGAAGAAGGCTCCCCGCTGGCTCGACGTGTTCGACGCCTTGGCGAGCGCGCCGTCGAAGAGGTCGGGCAGCGCCGCGAGGATGACAAGGGCAAGGCCGACACGGAGCTGCCCTGCACCGATCGCCACGGCGGCGCCGACGGCGACCACGAGGCCCATGATGGTGAGATGGTCCGGTGACATGCCCGTGCGACGAAGGCCGTCACCGACGGGCTTGACCGCACGGTCGACCGAGGCGCGGAACTTTCCGTCGAACATGAAGCAACAACCTACCGGACGCCTGACACCATGGCTGGTCATGAGCAGCGCGTCACCCAGCGATCTCGCCGTCACCTTCCGCTCGGTTCCCCGCCGCATGCGCCAGGCGCAGGGCGATGTCCCGCCCGACCTCGTCGCACCGCACACCCGATCGATCCAGGATCACCTGTCGGAGGCGGGACGTCTGCTGCACACGGGCAGCGATCCGGCACAGATCGCCGACGCGATCACCGGCGTGCCGGCCAACAGTTGGGACGAGGCTGTGCTGGCCCACCTCCGCGCGATCGCCCTCGAGCTCGGCACCGACCTGCGGGCGATCGCCGCGGCGAACCCCGACGCCGACTGAGACCTATTCGGACCAGTCGTCCTCGGGGTTGAGCTCGGTCATGTGCTCGACCACACTGCCGTCGACTGCATCGACGAGTACGAGGCCACGCTGCCGCGGCGGGTTCTCCGCCGAGTAGACGAGCACGCGCCATGTCGGCCGGCTCCGGATGCCGCGCCACACCTGCTGCGCCGAGGCATGACCGATCGCGAACCCGACCGCACCCTGCGCCGCCACCAGCGCCTGCTTCTCGTCGATGTGCATCCGCCAACCCGAGGTGAACGAGAACAGACCGACCGCACCGAGCAGCACGGCCGCCCACGCCCACCCCTCGTTCACGAGGACGTGCCCGTCGCCGCGCCTCAGCAACCAGACGACCAGCAGCACCGCAGCGAAGACCAGGTAGATCGCGGCCGGCCACCGGCGGCGACTGTTGTCGGGGAACTGGTACGCGCCGACGTGCTCGACGGCGTTGAGGTCCTCGGGCAGTTGGTCGCGCAGATCGCTGGTGTCGCTCATGCAACCTCAAGACTACGGGCAAGGCCGGGCTACGGGGAAGGCCAGGCCGAGCGCAGCTTCGCCGCCGTGTCGGGCAACGCCTCGGGCAGGGTGCGGGTGTTGCCCGTGGTCGTCATGAAG
>JBEGOE010000241.1:0-6071 GCA_041182165.1 Actinomycetota bacterium | reverse complement strand
ACCATGGCCAGGCCCGGCGCGTCGCCGTACTGGTTCTTGAGGTCGGCGAGGTAGGTGGTGACGAAGTCGAGCCGGCGGGCGAGCCCGGTGGCGACGTGGGTGCCGATCTCGGGATCGCTGCGCAGGAACGCCGCGCCGTCAGCGGCGTAGCGCAGGGTGCAGGGGGTGCGGGCGACGACGGTGGCACTGGGGCCGCCGCCGGTGAGGACCGCGATCTCGCCGATGACCGACCCGGGGTGGTGGACGGCGTTCACCTCGACACCGGACTTCGTGACAGCGAGCGAACCGTCGACCAGGACCCAGATGGGGCCCCCGGCGTCACCCTCGGAGCAGAGGACGTGGCCTGGCTCGAGCATGATCTCGGGAAGTCGCGCGGAGAGCTCGAGCATGTCGGCCATCGGCGCATCGTAGTTCGTGAGTCCGACACCTGCTCGGCAGACCCGAGGGAACGATCGGATCATCCCATTCGACCCCGAACGACGTGCACGGTGACCGGTAACGTCGGAGAAGCCCATGCTGACCCGCCTCCTCCGCTCACACCTGCGCCCCTATCGCCGCCAGCTCCTGCTGATCGTGGTGCTGCAGACGTGCCAGGCGATGGCAGGCCTCTACCTCCCCCGGCTCAACGCACGCATCATCGACAAGGGCGTGCTCACCGGCGACACCGGCTACATCTGGTCGACCGGCACGGTGATGCTGCTAGCGACCCTGGTGCAGGTGGCGCTCGCGGTCACGGCCGTCTACTGGGGTTCGAAGATCGCCATGGCGTTCGGGCGCGACGTGCGGCGCGACCTGTTCCAGCGCGTCACCGACTTCTCTGCTCGCGAGGTCGGCGCGCTCGGCGCCCCCTCGCTCATCACCCGCATCACCAACGACGTACAGCAGGTGCAGATGCTCGTGCAGATGACATGCACGATGCTGCTGGCGGCGCCCATCACGGCGGCCGGCGGCATCGTCATGGCACTGGGCGAGGACACCGGGCTGTCGTGGATCCTGTTCGTCAGCATCCCGGTGATGCTGTTCTTCATCGGCAACGTGATCGCCCGGATGGTGCCGCAGTTCCAGGTGATGCAGGAGCGCATCGATGCGCTGAACCGGGTGCTTCGCGAGCAGATCACGGGCATGCGAGTGGTGCGCGCGTTCGTGCGCGAGCCGGACGAGGCGCTCCGCTTCGCGGCCGCGAACGACGACGTCACCGAGACGGCGCTACGGGCCGGGCGGCTGATGGCGTTCATGTTCCCCACGGCGATCGCCGTCGTGAACGTGTCGAGCGTGGCGGTCGTGTGGTTCGGGTCGAACCGCATCGCCTCGGGCGACATGCAGGTGGGCGCGATGATCGCCTACCTCACCTACCTGGTGCAGATCCTGATGTCGGTCATGATGGCGTCGTTCATCGCCTCGATGTGGCCGCGTGCCGCCGTGTGCGCCGAGCGCATCGAGGAGGTGCTCGACACCGAGTCATCCGTCGTGGTCGCCGCCGAACCGGTCGTCGCCCTGCCGATGCATGCGACGGTCCAGTTCGTCGATGCCGAGTTCGGCTACCCGGGCGCCGACGAGCCGGTGCTGCAGGGCATCAGCATCACCTGCCTGCCCGGGCAGACCACCGCGGTCATCGGCAGCACGGGCTCGGGCAAGACCACGCTGCTCGGCCTCGTGCCGCGCCTGTTCGATGCCACGGCGGGCGCGGTGCTGTTCGACGGGGTCGACGTGCGCGATCTCGATCCGGCGGTGCTCGGCAGCCGCATCGGCCTCGTGCCGCAGCGGCCCTACCTGTTCTCGGGCACGGTGGCGAGCAACCTGCGCTACGGCAAGTCCGACGCCACCGAGGCCGAGCTGTGGCATGCGCTCGAGGTGGCGCAGGCGGCCGACTTCGTGCGGGCGATGCCCGACGGGCTCGACGCCACGATCGTGCAAGGCGGCAGCAACGTCAGCGGCGGCCAGCGCCAGCGCCTCGCCATCGCCCGCGCGCTGGTACGCAAGCCCGAGGTGTACCTGTTCGACGACTCGTTCTCGGCGCTCGACGTCGCCACCGACGCTCGCCTGCGGGCTGCGCTGGTGCCGGAGGTCGCCGATGCGACCGTCATCATCGTGGGTCAGCGGGTGGCCACCATCTCGGGGGCCGATCAGATCGTGGTGCTCGAAGACGGCCGCATCGTCGGCATCGGAACGCACGACGAGCTGCTCGCCGACTGCCCCACCTATGCCGAGATCGTCAACTCGCAGCTGCGGGTCGAGGAGGCGGCATGAGCGACGACGTCATCGACACCACGGCAGCCGGGGCCGACGAGCCGAAGGCCAAGCCGGTCGGGGTCGAGGCGAGTCCGGGTGGCGGCGGTCGCTTCCACTCGGTCGGCGTGCCGATGGAGCGGTCGAAGGACTTCCAGGGCACGGCCTCACGCCTGTTCGATCGCCTGCACCCCGAGATGGCGGGTGTGGTGGTGGTGATCGTGCTGGCGCTGGTCAGCGTGACGATGGTGGTGATCGGGCCGCGCATCCTCGGCCACGCGACGAACATCGTGTTCGACGGCCTCACCGGCCGCAACGGCCGGCAGGGCATCGACTTCGGCGACCTGCACCGCGTCCTGCTGATCGCGCTCGCGCTGTACGTCGTGTCGTTCGCGCTGTCGTACCTGCAGGCCTATCTGCTGGCCGGCATCGTCCAACGCACGATGCGCACGATGCGCAACGACGTCGAGGCGAAGCTCAACTCGCTGCCGCTCGGCTTCGTCGACCGCCAGCCGCGCGGCGACCTGCTCAGCCGGGTCACGAACGACATCGACAACGTCGCGCAGAGCCTGCAGCAGACGCTCAGCCAGCTGCTCACGTCGTCGCTCACGATCATCGGCGTGGTCGTCATGATGTTCCTCATCTCGCCGGTGCTGGCGTTCGTGGCCATCTTGACGGTGCCCCTGTCGATCGTCGCCATGGGCCAGATCGCGAAGCGGTCGAAGCCGAAGTTCATGGCGCAGTGGAAGCACACGGGTTCGCTGAACGCCCAGGTGGAAGAGGTCTTCACCGGCCACGCGATCGTGCGGGCGTTCGGCCGCCAGGGCGAGGCCCGCGAGCGGTTCGCCGCCACCAACGAACAGCTGTACCGCGCCGGCTTCGAGGCACAGTTCATGTCGGGCTCGATCCAGCCCGTCATGATGTTCCTCGGCAACGTGGGCTACGTGGCCATCGCGGTGGTGGGCGGCCTGAAGGTGGCGTCGGGCTCCATCGGCCTGGGCGACGTGCAGGCGTTCATCCAGTACCAGCGGCAGTTCACCCAGCCGATCACGCACATGGCGTCGATGGTGAACGTGCTGCAGTCGGGCATCGCGTCGGCAGAGCGGGTGTTCGAACTGCTCGACGCGCCGGAGGAATCGGCCGACCGCTCGACCGAGCACCTCACCCCGGACGACGGCACCCCGCGCGGGCGGGTGGCGGTCGAGCACGTGTCGTTCCGGTACCTGGCCGATCGCCCGCTCATCGACGACCTGTCGCTCGTGGCCGAGCCGGGCACCACGGTGGCGATCGTCGGGCCCACGGGTGCCGGCAAGACCACGCTGGTGAACCTGCTCATGCGGTTCTACGACCTCGATGACGGCCGGATCACGCTCGACGGGCACGACATCGCCGAGATGCCCCGTCGCGAGTTGCGCTCGCAGCTCGGCATGGTGCTCCAGGACACGTGGTTGTTCGGCGGCACGATCTTCGACAACATCCGCTACGGCAACCTCGACGCCACCCGCGAGCAGGTCATCGAAGCGGCCCGCGCCACCTACGTCGACCGGTTCGTGCACACGCTCCCCCACGGCTACGACACGGTCATCGACGACGAGGGCGGCAACGTCAGCGCCGGCCAGAAGCAGCTCATCACGATCGCCCGAGCGTTCCTCGCCGACCCGACGATCCTCATCCTCGACGAGGCCACCAGCTCGGTCGACACCCGCACCGAGGTGCTGATCCAGCGGGCCATGGCGGCCTTGCGGTCGCAGCGGACGAGCTTCGTCATCGCCCACCGCCTCTCGACCATCCGCGACGCCGACACGATCCTCGTCATGGATGCCGGACGCATCGTCGAGCAGGGCAACCACGCGCAGCTCCTGGCCGCAGGGGGCGCGTACTACACGTTGTACCAGGCCCAGTTCGCCGCAGCGGTCGACCCTCACTCGTAGACGAGGCAACCGTCGTCGAGGTCGGCGGCCGGCAGCGAGTCCTTCTCGGTCCAGTAGTCCTGCGTGTGCTGCCACTCGGGCTTGTCGCCGCGCTTGGGCAGCAGGTGCATGCCGCGCATGAGGTACCCGGGGTTGAAGTTCTCGGGGTCGATCCACGGCAGGATCGGCATGTGCTCGTCCTCGGGCCGCAGCGTGGGTGTCACCCGGCGGACGCCGAGGTCGTCCATGTGGCCGAGCAACCGGCAGACGAAGTCGGCGATCAGGTCGGCCCGCAGGGTCCAGCTGGCGCGGAAGTAGCCGAACACCCACGCCATGTTGGGCACGCCGGTGAACATCATCCCGCGGTAGGTGACGGTGTCGTGAAAGGCGAGTGGCACGTTGTCGATGGTGAACGCGATGTCGCCGAGGACGCTGAGGTCGAAGCCGGTGGCGGTGATGATGATGTCGGCGGTGAGCTCGCGCCCGGACTCGAGCAGGATGCCGTGCTCGGTGAAGCGCTCGATGCGGTCGGTCACCATCTCGGCCTTGCCCGACGCGATGCCCTGGAACAGGTCGCCGTCGGGCACGAACGCCAGCCGCTGCTGCCACGGGCGGTAGGCCGGCGAGAAGTGCTCCTCGACCGGGTAGCCCTCGGGCAGGAATGCCTTGATGCCACTGATCAGCTCGTCGCGCAGCATCTCGGGCGCCTCGAACGACAGGCGCGTCACCGCCTCCTGGTCGTGGAGCACCTTGCGTCGCACGATCTCGTGGATCCACGTCTCGTCGATGTCGAGCTCGCGCAGGGTGTCGGCGAGCTCGTTCGCGTTGCGGCCGGTCCAGAAGAACGTGGGTGACCGCTGCAGCACGGTGATGTGGTGGCACGCCGGCACCATCGCCGGCACCAGGGTCGCGGCCGTGGCGCCGGACCCGATGACGACGACGTCCTTGCCGGTGTAGTCGAGGTCGGCGGGCCAGGTCTGCGGGTGGACGATCGGGCCCTGGAAGCGGTCCATGTCGGGCCACTCGGGCGTGTACCCCTTGGCGTGGCGGTAGTAGCCCTGGCACATCCAGAGGAAGCGGGTCGTCCAGCGGAACGGCTCGGCGGTGCCGTCCGGGTCGACGATGCGGGTGCCCTCGAGGATCCAGAGGTCGTCGCTGCTCGACCAGTTGGCCGAGGTGATGCGGTGGCCGTAGCGGATGTGCTCGCCGAGGTCGTTCTCGTCGATCACCTCGCCGAGATAGCGGAGGATCTCGTCGGCGGTGGCGATGGGTGCGCCGGTCCACGGCTTGAAGCGGTAGCCGAAGGTGTAGAGGTCGCTGTCGGAGCGGATGCCGGGGTAGGTGTGCGTGCGCCAGGTGCCACCGAACCCGTCGAGCGCCTCGAGCACGACGAACGACTTCTCGGGGCACTGCGTCGTGAGGTGGTACGCACCACCGATGCCGGAGATGCCGGCGCCCACGATGATGACGTCGGCGTGTTGGGTGACGGTCATGGGCCGATTGTCGTCGGTGTTGTCGGGTGGTGACAGGGCCGGACGTCCCGGTGGCACCGTGGCGCCGACCCGTGGTTCCGTGGGGTCGCGCGATCTCGTACGGTCGCGGCGGTGGCTGCATCGTCGAGCACCCAGACGTCGGGTCGCCGCGACGCGATCGACGTCGCGCGGGTGTTGGCGCTCGCGATGGTGGTGGCGGGCCACCTCGTGCTGGCGGTCATCGACCGGCCGGACGGCGAGGTGCGCGGTGCCAACCTGGTGCTGTTCCGGCCCGGCCTCGCGTTCCTGACGGTGATCGCGCCGATGCCGGTCTTCTTCGCTGCCGGCGGGTACGCGAACGCGAGCGCGACCTTGATGGATTCGGCTCGACGGTTGCGGGTGCTCGCAGCCGTCGGTGCGGCCGTGGTGGGCAGCTGGTCGGCGGCGGTCGTCGTGACCGTGC
>JBEGOE010000240.1:0-3789 GCA_041182165.1 Actinomycetota bacterium | reverse complement strand
CACTGGCCACTGCGCCGGTGGTCGTGGGCGGCGGACGCGGCGTGGGCTCTCCGGAGGGCTTCGGTCAGCTCGAGGAGCTCGCCTCGCTGCTCGGTGGCGTCGTGGGCTGCTCGCGTGCCGTCACCAACAACGGGTGGCGCAACCACACCGACCAGGTGGGCCAGACCGGCACTCGCATCGCCCCCGACCTCTACGTCGCGTGCGGCATCTCGGGTGCCCTCCAGCACTGGGTGGGTGCGATGGCTTCGAAGAAGATCCTCGCCATCAACACCGACCCCGAGGCGAACATGGTCACCAAGGCCGACTACGCCGTCATCGGTGACCTGCACCAGGTGATCCCGGCCATCAGCGCCGAGATCCGCCGCCGCAAGGGTGTCTGACATCACCCGGGCGCCCTCCGGCATGGGCGTAGCCTCCACGACGTGAGCGACACGACGGACCGCATCGACGCGGGCCCGGCCATCTCGAAGGATCTGGCCCTCGCGACGTGGGGGCTCTTCGTGGGGCTGGCGATGCTGATGGCCGCAGGCGGTCTGCTCAGCACGCTGCTCGGCCTCCGAGCCGAGATCGCGGGCCTGCCCACGATCATCACCGGCACGATCGCCGCGTCGTACTACTTCGGTTTCATCGTCGGATCTCGTCTCACCCTGCGTGCGCTCGGCAAAGTCGGTCACATTCGGGTCTACTCGGCGCTTGCCGCATTGCTCACCGTTGCGCTGCTGGCCATCGGACTCACCGACTCGTGGGTGCCGTGGATGCTGCTGCGGTTCATCACCGGCGTGTGCTTCGCCGGCCAGTACGTGGTGGCCGAGTCGTGGCTGAACGAGCTCGGCACCAACGAGAACCGGGGGCGTCTGCTCGGCGTGTACAGCCTCGTCGTGGCGGGCGCGTTCGCTGCGGGTCAGTCGATGCTGTTCGCGTTCGACGGCCAGGTGGTGGCCGGGTTCTCCGTGGCGGCGATCCTGGCGTCGCTGGCGGTGATCCCCGTGACGCTGTCCGAGGAGGCGGTGGCGCCCCGTATCGGCGAGAGCTCGCACCTCTCGATGCGAGAGCTCGCGACGATCGTGCCAACCGGGCTGCTGTCGTGCCTGCTCATCGGTATTGCCCACGGTGTGCTCGGCGGTCTGCCGGCGGTGTACGCCACTCGTGCCGGCTACCCGGTGGCGCTCATCGGCCTGTTCGCCGCGGCGCCCGGCATCGGCGGCATGTTGCTGCAGTGGCCGATCTCGGCCGCCTCCGACGACCTCGACCGTCGGGCCGTCGGCCTCGCCGCGTCGGTCGGTGCGCTGGCCCTGGCGTTGGTGCTCGTGCTCACCCCGGAGGGGCACTGGATGGCCATCGTCTGGTTCGGTGCCCTCGGCGCGCTCAGCTACCCGCTGTACTCGATCGCCGCCGCCTACACGAACGACTGGATCGAGCCCGAGCACCTCAACTCCGCCGCATCCACCCTCGTCACGCTCTACGGCGTGGGCGCCGTGTTCGGCCCGTACGCCGCCGCGACGATGATGGTGATGCTCGGGCCCGTCGGCTTCTTCTGGGCGCTGTTCACGCTCCACGCGATGATCGCCGCGTTCTTCCTCTACCGAATGCTCGCCTGGCGGGCGCCGCTCACCAAGCGCCCGTGGGACGAGGTGTCGCTGCCCGCCCGTGCCTTCTACGTGCCGGCCACCATCGTCGCCGGCACCAGGGCCCGCCGCCGCAAGACCCCCTGACCCCCACGAACTTCGGCACCTCAACGGGCCTCCGCCCCGCTGACGTGCCGAAGTTCATGCTGGCGTTCATGGTGGCGTTGCTGCTGTCGGTGTGCCTCCCGAAGTTCGGGCACCAGGCCCGGCCGCAACGGGGTGATGTCGTCGGTGCTCACGCGCTCGATTCGGCACCCGAGGAGCCGCACCTGGCGATCTCGCCTCGCGTCGTAACTGGCGTCGAGTCGGCCTCCGTGCCATTCGTGGTCGTCGATCTCGATGAAGAAGCCGCATGCAGGGTCACCGAGGTCGGGATGGATGGTGGTGTGGTCCGGCAGTCGCAGCTGTACCTGGCACTCGAGCACCAGCCCGGCAGCGGCAAGCGCGTCGCGCAGCACCAGCTCGGGGTGCGAGTCGACCGGCCGGCGCCACATGGGCCGTGACCTCAGGACGGCGCCGAACAGGGCCGACCCGGCTCTGCCGCGGCGGCACATGATCCGGCCGACGACGTACAGCGCTGGGATGTCGAACTGCTCGCGGCGGATGCCCTGCTCGATGACCGACTCGAGCGTCTGCCAACCGACATGACGGGCCAGGTCGAAGATCGTGCGCGCCGGGGTGGTGACGCGGATCCCGTCGCCGCGGTCGTGCACGTGCTCGGCGGGCATCGTGCGGCATCGGTGGACGTGCATGCCCGCACGCGCTGGCTTGCCGCTCCGGGTGGTGGTGACGTGGAGACCGACCTTCGTGCAACCGCGGTACTGCCACAGCCGCGCCGCCCCGCCGCAGCAGATGACGACGCTCGGATGGGTGGCGCACAGTGCAGCGCACTCCGACTCGAACGTGGCCGGCCACACGGCATGTCGGTAGACGCCGTCGAAGACTGCCACCAGCTCGCCGGACTCGAGCATGGCCCGCAGCGCGTCCGGTGTGACCCCCAGGGGTGCGAGTTCGGCGGTCGCGACGACACCATGGTGGGCGCGCAGGTACGCGGCGAGCAGTGGGTGGAACCGGGGCATGACGACCTCCGAGCAGCAAGGGCAGCACTCGGGGGAAGCAGGTCGGACGGTATCGGCGGTCAGCCGCATCCGGAACCGTGGCACGACGCTGGGCCTCAGGCCCGCTGTGGTGCCGAAGTTCGTGGGGGTGGGGTCAGCTGAGCTTGGTGAGTTGCTTCTGCTGCCACTGCGCGGTGGCGTCGACGTTGTTGAACGTGAACAAAACAGGGCACTTCCGCTACCAGCGTGTTTCCATAAAATGCCTGCTCAGGTGCCGTTTCGACTACTCGCTGGCTCGCAGTAGTTGTGACCGATTCCCGGCGTCTTGTGTCCTTTTCGTGTCCTTCAGGCAGGGGAGCGCGTGACTACCAGCCCGTCGTCGCGCCTCGGCGAGTCACGCCCGCCCGTCGCGCCAGGCAACGACGTCGGCGCGCAGCCACAGCAGGCAGCGGCCGACCCCCATGTCGATGACGGGCTCGGGGAAGTCGGCGTGTCGTTTGCGGTAGGTGGCGACGCTCGAACGCTGCGCCAGGCCGAGCAGGTCGGCAACTGCGTGGGCGTCGATGAGGTCGTCAGGGTCTACGAGCGGAGCCACGCGATCGACCATAGCAACGCGAGCACTGTCGCCCCTTGACGACATGTGTACTGTCGTCACTTGACGACACCTGAGCGGGTGTCGGCTCAACCAGGGAGGAACACGCCATGACCACCACACCGACCACCAAGGCCGCGGCCGATCTCATCGAGGCGATGCGCAGCTACGTCGACCACCTCAACACGTTGGCGCTCGCGGGCCTGTCCGCTGTCGCGGCTGGCGATCAGTTGACCGGGCGTCGCCTGCTCGACACGATCGAAGCCGATGCGGCGGTCGTGATCGAGGCGCTCACCCCGACCGCTACCGACGACAGTGGTCGCGTCCGCTTCGACGACGGCCTCTACGCGGCGATTAGCGAGTCGCTGCCGGCGTTGAGCGAGCTGAGCGCGGCGGTCGACGGCGAGCTCGACCGGCTGTGGGAGCACCTCGAGGAGCGGTTCCCCGGCGCCGACCCCGACGAACAGCTCGTGCGTTACCGCGCCGAGATCGCCCAGCACGCGGCAGCCTGACC
>JBEGOE010000239.1:0-2834 GCA_041182165.1 Actinomycetota bacterium | reverse complement strand
TCCCCCGAGGCTCCCCCGTCGATTGTCCCAACGTTGACCGCGGCTTGCCCGACCTCGACTTGTCGGATCGGGCCCGCGACCTGATCCTGCGACCACGCACGGCGACCGCCGGGCACCCCACGACCAGACGGACGATCGAGACATGGCGGACATCGAGGACATCACACACCTGTTGAGGCGCACCGAGTACATCGCTCGGCCGGCCCGCGTGACGGCTCTGTCGGCGCTCACCCTCGACGCGGCCGTCGACGACGTGCTGAACTTCGCGCTGAACCCGGCACTCACCCTGCCGGCCGGCCTGCTGTACGACACCGGCCAGGGCGGCGCACGGGCCCAGCAGCGCGTCGACATGCACAACTGGTGGCTCGACCTCATGGCCACCCGGCCGCGACCGTTCCAGGAGAAGATGACGTTCTTCTGGCACGGCCACTTCGTGACCGAGTGGGCCCCCATCCAGCGCACCGACCTGCTGATGCGGCAGATCGACCTCTACCGCACGATGGCACTCGGCAACTTCCACGATCTCACCCAGGCGATGGCGATCGATCCGCAGATGCTGATGTACCTGTCGGGCGCGAGCAACACGAAGACGAGGCCGAACGAGAACTTCGGTCGCGAGCTCCTCGAGCTGTTCCTGCTGGGCGTCGGCAACTACACGCAGGCCGACGTCGCCGCGTGCTCACGGGCCTGGACCGGACACAACCTCCGCACCAACCCCACGACCTACCTGCCCGAGTACGTCTTCAACGCGAACAACCACGACACCGGGACGAAGACGATCTTCGGTGTCACCAAGGCGTGGAACGGCCCGGACGTGATCACGTTCATCCTGAAGGAGAACGTCGAGAAGCAGATGGTCGCCGCACGGCTGATCGTCCGGAAGTTGTGGGAGGCACTGGCATACACCTCGCCTGCCACGAACCTGGTCGAGGAGCTTGCGACCGCGTTCGTCGCCGCCCAGTTCGAATTGAAGCCCCTGCTGCGCGCCCTGCTGCTGCACCCGCTCTTCTACTCGGCTCAGGCCAAGCAGGGCATGCTGCGCTCGCCGATCGAGTGGGTCGTCGCGCTGCTCGCCACCACCGGCATCACGGCGAAGAGCTCCGCTGCGTTCGGCCCCCTGATCAACATGGGTCAGCGGGCGCTCGACCCGCCGAACGTCGCCGGCTGGAAGCACAACGGCTACTACCTCACCACCGGGGCGATCGGGGCCCGAGCCGCCTTCGCCAGGTCCTTCGCCCCGAGGGTCGTCGCCACCGGTGTGTTCACGGGGAAGATCGGCACGAGCACGACCCCGCTGGCAGCGGTGGACGCCGTCGCTCAGGCCTTCGCCATCACCTTCTCGACCGTGACCACCGACGCGATGGTCACCGCTTACACCGATGCGAAGACGAAGAACGTCGCTCAGGCCACGGTCCTGAACAACCTCGTCACGATGGCCCTGCTGTCCGGCGAGATGAACGCTCCCTCCTGAACCCTCGGCACGACCCCACCGGTCGCGCCCACCAAACCGCACCCGCCAAACCGCACCCGCTGCATCTCACGATGGGAACCCACCATGCTCGACCCTGACATCCACACCGACGACGCCCTCGCCCTCCTCACCGCCCACGACCGCGACGACGAGCGCCCGGGCCGGAACGGCTGGACACGCCGCCGCTTCCTCGGCGCCCTGGGGGCCGGCGCGGTCGGTGGCGCTGCGTTCGGGGCGATCGGCGGCGACCTGTTCGGAGGTGGCGGTGTGCCCGATGCCTGGGCCGCCGCCGGACCGTTGGGGGTTGACGAGGGAACGCTCATCGTCGTCACCCTGTACGGCGGCTTCGACGGGCTCAGCGTGGTCGTCCCCTATGGCACGGGCACCTACTACGACAGGCGCCCCAGCCTTGCGTTGAAGCCGTCGGACGTCCTGGCGCTGAACGATCAGGTCGCCTTCCACCCTGCGCTGTCGCGGCTGAAGACACGGTTCGACAACAAGCAGGTGGCGGTCGTGCAGGGCGTCGGCTACGCCAATCCCGATCTGTCGCACTTCAGCTCGATGGCGATCTGGATGCGCGGCTGGCTCGGCAACAGCGGCGCCGCCACCGGCTGGGTCGGCCGCTATCTCGACGGTCTGCCGGCCGACAAGGCCGACCTGGCCGGCGTGTCGCTCGGCACCGGCGTGCCGCTGCACATGCAGGGCGTGAACCGTCGTGGCGTGGCCGTGCCCGTGGGGATCACACCCTTCGGCGCCTCGACCACCGACGCCGACACCCGCCTGTTCACCGGTCTCCGCCTCGCGGACAAGCCGGCGGGCCGTGGGCCATGGCACGACCAGTTCACCTCGGTGATCAGCCGCCAGCTCGACGTCGGCAGCCAGCTCGGCCCAACGATGGCGCAGGCCCTCTCGGCGAGCGACGGCGACGTCACCAGGAAGCTGGTCACCGCTGCGCGCCTGCTGAACGCCGACGTCGGCCTCCGCATCATCGACGTCGGGACCGGCGGCTACGACACGCACACCAACCAGAACATCGACACCGGGCTGCCCCGCCTGCTCCGTGACCTCGACTCCGGCATCGAGCGGTTCTACCAGGAGCTTCAGCCGGGCCGGCACGACCGGGTCACGATCCTCGTCGTCTCCGAGTTCGGTCGCACCATCGGTGAGAACGGCACGCTCGGCACCGACCACGGGACGACCAACCCGGCGTTCGTCATCGGCACCCGCGTGCGGGGTGGCCTCTACGGCCAGATGCCCTCACTCACCTCCCTCGACCCGAACGGACGCTCGAAGCCGACGGTCGACTTCCGCAGCGTGTACGGCAGCGTGCTCGACCCGTGGTTCGCCGGCGCAGGCGGCACGG
>JBEGOE010000238.1:0-4375 GCA_041182165.1 Actinomycetota bacterium | reverse complement strand
CGCTGGGCTACGCGGTGCCCGGCCCAGTCGTGGCCGTCGGGGTCGTGATCACCCTCGCCGCCGTCGACCGCCGCGGGTGGCTCCCGGGTGGCGCGCTGCTGGTGGGCTCGCTGGCGGGCTTGGTCTACGCGCTCACCGTTCGCTTCCTGGCCGTCGGCTACCAGGGTGTCGAGGCGAGTCTGTCGAAGGTGCCGGCGAACCTCGTCGCCGGCGCCCGGGTGCTCGGCGCGCGGCCCGCCCGCGTGGTCTGGCGCATCGAGCTCCCCCTCATCCGGGCGGGAATGGCGGCCGCCGCGGCCCTCGTGGCCATCGACACGCTGAAGGAGTTGCCGATCACGCTGTTGTTGCGGCCCTTCGGCACGGACACACTGTCGGTGTGGGTGTGGCAGGCGACGTCCGAGAGCCTCTGGGTGCAGGCCGCAGTGCCGTCACTCGCGATCGTGGCCGTCGGCATGGTGCCGGTGGCGGTGCTGCTCTGGGCGCTCGAGCGCGGCGCGACAGTGACGTCATGAACATGTCGGTGCCATGAGCACCGTCCCGCATCACGTGCCCGCGTTGTCGGTGCGCGGCCTCCGTCGGGTGATCGCCGGGCGTCCGGTGGTGGACGGCGTCGACCTCGACGTCGCCGACGGCGAGCTGGTGGCCCTCGTCGGGCCGAGCGGCTGCGGCAAGTCGACACTGCTGCGCGGCATCGCCGGGCTCGAACCGGTCGACGGCCAGGTGGTGGTCGCGGGGCGCGACGTCAGTGCTCTGCCCCCTGAACGTCGCCACGTCGGCCTCGTGTTCCAGGACCACGCCCTGTTCCCCCACCTCCGGGTCGAGCAGAACCTGGTCTTCGGCGTGCGCGAGCTGTCCCGGCCCGAGCGGTCGACGCTGGTGGGCGAGTTGCTCGAACTGGTGCGCCTCCCGGGTGTCGGTCGCCGATTCCCCCACGAGCTGTCCGGTGGCGAGCAACAGCGCATCGCGCTGGCGCGGGCGTTGGCGCCGCGACCACCGGTGGTGCTGCTCGACGAGCCGTTCGCGAACCTCGACGCATCACTGCGTGACGAGCTGCGGGCCGACGTCGTGGCCGCGCTCCGGGCCCGCGGCACCAGCGCCGTCCTGGTCACCCACGACCGCGACGAGGCGCTCCAGCTCGGCGACCGGGTCGCCGTCATGCGCGACGGCCGGATCCTCCAGGTCGGCGACCCCGAATCGGTGTACGAGGCGCCGGTCGACCGGTTCGTCGCCGCGTTCCTGGGCGATGCGGCGTTCCTGCCGCTCGCCGATGCCGACAGCGACAACGACCACGAGGCCGGTGTGGTGGCGATGGCCCGGCCGCACGACCTCACCATCGTGGCGGGAGGCGTCGACCGGGTGGCCGCGCATCGCTACCTCGGATCGGTCCGTCGCTACGAGATCGCGAGGTCGGACGGCACCACGGTGCAGGCCGAGGTGCCCTCGAGCACACCCATGCTGGCGGTCGGTTCGCCCTGCACGGTCGAGGTGATCGCAGGTCACCAACTGCACCGACTGCGCTGACGCAACCCTCGACCGGACGGGCCGGACGGACCGGTCAGGTGAGTAGTGCAGCCAGGGCGGCGACGGCGACCACGAGGCCGATGGCCGCCATGGCGATACTGCGCCCGCGTGGCGCGACCTCGAGGTCACCCTCGTCGCGCGGCCGCTCGGGCGGGCGGACGAGCGCCATCACGTTCCCGGCGAACAGCGCGCCGCCCATGGCGAGCAGGATCCAGACGAGCAGATCGTCACCGAGGAAGAAACCGTCAGCCGCGAGCACGACCACAGTGTGCCCGACGACGGCCCGCACGACGACACCCCCGAGCCAGCGCGTGCAGGTCGTCGGGCGCGCGAGACTGTCCCCATGGGATTCCACCACGTCGCCCTGGCCACCCGTGACTCTGCGGCCACGCACCGCTTCTACACCGAGGTCATGGGCTTCGAGCTCGTCAAGGTGAACGTCGGGCCGACGCCCGGCGAGCACGGCGGCTGGAGCAAGCACTACTTCTACGACACGAGCGGTGCGCTCGGGGGTTCGGCCGACAACGGGATGATCGCCTTCTGGGAGATCCACGACGACCAGATCGGCACCGACTTCCCGGTCGACATCAACGCCGCTGCCGGCCTTCCCTGGTGGGTCAACCACATCGCGTTCGACGCCCCCACGTACGAGCACCTCGAGGCGCACCGCGAGCGCTGGCGTGCGCACGGCCACATGGTGCTCGAGGTCGATCACGACTTCTGCGTGAGCATCTACATCAAGGACCCGAACAACAACATGGTCGAGTTCTGCCACACCGTGCGCGACTTCACCGCCGACGAGCGCGGTCAGGCCACGGCGATCCTGGCCGACCCGGCACCGCAGCACGAGCCGCACCAACCCCGGATCACGATCCACCAGCCGATCGGCGCCGCCGCTACCGCGTGAGCTGACTGCTGGGCTGCGACGTCGAGCGGTTCACGCGGTACGTTCCCATCGAACGAACGAGCTCTGGGAAGGTGCGACTGATGGCTGGTGGAGCGCTCAAGACGGCGAGCATGGATGACTTCGATCTGCGGATGTCCGAGGGGGTCCGACCGCTCTACGAGGCGGTGAAGGCGTTCATCCGCGACGAGGTCGACCCGATCACCGAGGAGTTCTACCGACTCGGCGAGGGCCGCGCCGACCGCTGGAGCTGGGGCGTCGGCCAGCTCGAACTGCTCGAGACGGTGAAGAACAAGGCCCGCGAGCAGGGCCTGTGGAACTTCTTCCTCCCGAACGCCGAGACCGGCGTCGGCCTCAGCAACCTCGACTACGCCTACATCGCGACCGAGCTCGGCAAGAACCGCCTCGCGTCCGAGTGCCTGAACTGCTCGGCACCCGATACCGGCAACATGGAGGTGCTCGAGCGGGTCGGCACCCCCGAGCAGAAGAAGCAGTGGCTCGAGCCGCTGCTCAACGGTCAGATCCGGTCGGCCTACGCCATGACCGAGCCGGGCATCATGAGCTCCGATGCCAAGCAGATCCAGACGAGCGCCGTGCTCGACGGTGACGAGTGGGTCATCAACGGCGAGAAGTTCTACATCTCCGGCGCCGGCGACCCCCGCTGCAAGATCATGATCACGATGGTGCGCACCAGCCCCGATGCCGACACCTACAAGCAGCAGTCCCAGATCCTCGTGCCCACCGACGCCCCCGGCGTCGAGATCGTGGGCCCGATGGAGGTCTTCGGTGCCGACGACGCGCCGCACGGCCACATGCACATCCGGTTCAACGACGTGCGCGTGCCCCGCGAGAACGTCCTGTGGGGCGAGGGTCGCGGGTTCGAGATCTCGCAGGTCCGCCTCGGGCCTGGCCGCATCCACCACTGCATGCGCTCCATCGGTGCCGCCGAGCGTGCCATCGAGCTGATGGTCGACCGTGGCCTCAGCCGCGAGGGTTTCGGCAAGAAGCTCATCAACCTCGGCAAGAACATGGAAGTCATCTCGCGGGCACGCATCGAGGTCGAGGCGATGCGCCTCATGGTGCTGCGGGCCGCGAAGGCGATGGACACGCTCGGCAACGCCGAGGCCCGTGTGTGGGTGAGCGCCGTCAAGGCCATGGTGCCCGAGAAGTGCTGCGACATCATCGACGAGGCGATCCAGATGCACGGCGCCGCCGGCATCAGCCAGTGGTTCCCGCTCGCCGACATGTACCACAGCCAGCGCACGCTGCGCCTGGCCGACGGCCCGGACGAGGTGCACCACCAGGTGGTCGGCCGCGCCGAGGCCAAGACGCGCGAGGCCGAGCGCTCGGCCGCTGCGTCGAACGCGTCGCGAGGCTCGCTCTTCACCGGGCCGTGACCCGGGCGGGCCGCACCGGCCCGTGCGCACCCCGCTGACCACCAGGAGGGCGACATGTCCGACCACAGCCACGAGACAGGGCACGGCAAGGCCGTGCTCGATGACCTGCGCCCGCACACGCGGGCGCTGCGTCAGGCGATCCCCGAGGTCTACGCCGGCTTCGCGCAGGTGCACCAGGCCGCCATGGCGGCCGGCGCGCTCGACGTGAAGACCAAGGAATTGATCGCCCTGGCGATCGCCGTCAGCAAGCAGTGCGACGGCTGCATCGCCTCGCACGCTCGCGGCGCCGCCCAGGCCGGCGCATCGCGGCAGGAGGTTGCCGAGGCGATCGGCGTGACGGTGCTCATGAACGGTGGCCCGGCCACCGTGTACGGGCCGCGCGCGTTCGCAGCGTTCGAGGAGTTCGCACCGAGCGACGCCGGCTGAGCCGACCGGTCAGTCGTCGATGGCCTGGTGGACGACGGAGCGGAAGTCGCGCTCGGGCAACTGCATGCCGGTCATGTACTGCGACATGAAGACACCGACGAGCTCCTCGGCCGGGTCGACCCAGAAG
>JBEGOE010000237.1:0-10790 GCA_041182165.1 Actinomycetota bacterium | reverse complement strand
GGATGGAGGGATGAGCGACACGACGGCGGGGCTGGTCTGCGGGCATCACCACCTGTACTCGGCGCTGGCTCGTGGGATGCCGGCGCCGCCCGAGCAGCCGACCGACTTCCGGGGCGTGCTCGAGCAGATCTGGTGGCGGCTCGACACGGCGCTCGACCTCGAGATGCTGCGGTGGAGCGCGATGCTCGGTGCGATGGAGGCGCTGCAGTGCGGCACCACCGCGATCATCGACCACCACGAGAGCCCGAACGCGATCGAGGGCAGCCTCGACGTGATCGCCGAGGCCTGCGCCGAGGTCGGGGTGCGGGTGAACGTCGCGTACGGCGTCACCGACCGCCATGGCCACGACGCCGCGTTGCGCGGCCTGGCCGAGAACGAGCGGTTCCTGCGTGCCGGTGGCCGCGGCATGGTGGGCGTCCATGCGGCGTTCACGTGTGACGACGAGACGCTCGAGGCGGCGGCCGGCCTGGCGGCCGATCTGGGCGTGGGCGTGCACATCCATGTCGCCGAGGGCGTCGACGACATCACTGCGGGACGGCGGCTCGAGCACCTGTCGGCCGACGACTGGCTGATCGTCCACTGCGTCCACCTCGACCGCCCACTGCGCGGCACGATTGCGCACAACCCGCGCAGCAACATGAACAACGCGGTCGGCTACGCACGGCCGACGCGGTGGGTGAACCCGGTGGTGCTCGGCACCGACGGCATCGGCGCCGACATGCTCGAGGAGATGCGCCTTGCCTACGTCGCCCTGCGAGCGAACGACATCACCGCCTCGCCCGACACGCCGTGGGCCTGGCTCGACGAGGGGTACCGGTTCTTCCCGGAGGCGCGCCTCGACCGGGTGCGGTGGAGCTACGACCACGCCGACTCGGCCTGGCACGTCGCGTTCACGCCGGGCATGCGCGCCATCGACGTCACGTCCGCCGACGGCGAGGTGTTGCTGCGCGACGGCCTGCCGACACGCGTCGACAGCGCCGTGGTGCGGGCCACGGCCGCCGAGCCGGCAGCCCGACTGTTCGCGCTCCTCTGACCCGCGTCGGCCCCGGGTGCTGGGCTCGGACGGCTGGAGCTTGGCGCTGCCGCGTCCGTCGGCGCGTTTCGGCGGCCAGTGCCGTGAGTCAGGTGCTGCAGCCGAGTGTGCTCGGCTCGAGGCCTTGGCTGCTGAACACGCCGACCGACGGGATCTCGCCGCGTGGATCGATGTTGGTCTCGGCGTAGCCGGTGCTGAGGTCGGCGGGAAGGGTCTCGAAACGGCTACCCCACGCGATGGCGAGCCAGACCACGGCGGCCTGCCTGCCCGTCATCTGGACAACTCGCTGGCTCGATGTGCCGATCGTCGACGTCACGACGCGCACGGTGCACGCGGGCGGCGGAGGCAGTGCGGAAACACCGAGCGTCGTGCCGGTCTGATCCGGCGGAACACCCGGCGCTGGTGACGGTGGAGGTGCCGGTGCGGCCGTCGTTGCGGGTGGCCGTGGTGCAGTCGACGGCGGTGTGGGGATCGGGTCCTCAGGTCCTGGCGAAGCGCCGACGGGTGGGGCCCCCGGCTCCATTCCCGGTGGTGTGGGCACCCCGTTGGCGGCCCCCCGAGGTACGGGTTCCGCCTCCACCGAGACAACAGCGGTCCCATCGTCGGCGGAGTCGGGTGAGGATTCTGCGGAGCCTGGCGACTCGCCAGGCTCACCGTCATCCTGAGGACGGGCCAGGACGGTTCCTGACGAGTCGTCAGACGCGATCGGGGCATCCGCCGTTGTGCTGAGCGTCGCCTCGGGGCCGTCGGGGATGGTGGCTGCAGCGATCCCGGCCGAGCACGCGAGAGCTGCTCCGAACAACCACCAGCGGCGCCGAGCCATCGCTGTCGATCGCGTCCTCACGCCGGTGCCGCACCCGGGCAATCCGGAACATCAGAACCCTTACCGGAAAACATGGAACGATTATAGACATCACCCCCGGCTGCTGGTAGAACGCACATGTTGCGACGGTGTCGAACAAGGCACGGGATGTCGGGGGGACGCAATGGGGACTGGGCGAGTACGTGGGGTAGCGGCGGTCGTTGCGGCCCTGCTTGCGGTCGGTGGGTTCGACGACGTCACAACGGCGACAGCGCCCACCACCACTTTCGCCGCCCAGGCAAACGTGAACGCTGCTGCTCCCAAGGCCATCCCGTCGCCCGCAGTTGCGGATCCCGCCACGTCGCAGCTCGGCGGAGTCTCGTGCTCCGTTGCCCCGGACGCAGGGGTGGGTGCGTTGTTCGGCGCGGTCACTGACGGTGCCTCGGTGCCGATCGACGGCGCAAGGATTGCCGTGCTCACGCTTGCCGAGCCGCCCACGTTGCTCGGTTGCCAGCAGACACGTGCCGACGGCAACTACTCCTTCCCCACGCTCCCGCCTGGCGATGTCCTCGTCATCATCGACCCGCCTGCCGGCTCTGTCGTCGACGCAGGCTCGAGTGGTGGCATCCTGCGCTCGGGTCAGCTCGGACAGCGCGACTGGGTGTTGGGCACCGCCGGAATCGCCGGCACCATCACGGTCGATGGGGCCCCTGCTCCCGAGGTCGCGTCTGCCTGCCTTCGGCCGATGAACCTCACTCGCAGCATGGTGGGCGTCGACCGGTGCGGCATTGCGATGCCTCGTGCCGACGGCACGACGAAGTTCGCCATCGACACGACCGGGTTCGAGCTGTCGAACTACCAGCTCCTCGTGTCCGTGAGGGGCACCGACAACATCATCGACTTCGTCCCGATCCCTGCACAGGCCGACCGTCTGTCCATGGTCGTCGATCTGTCGTCGCCCACCCCGTACGCCACCTGTCCGATGTCGTCGCTGGCATCCGGGAATCTGTCTGGAAGCGTGGTCGACGCGTCCGGCAATGCTGTGGTGGGTGCCCGGGTCGAGTTGCTCGACCCAAACATCTACCCGTCGGCCACCTACGGCTGCGTCCGCACCGACGCGCAGGGGCGGTACGTGATCGACACCACGACCTACGCGCCCGAGTTGTCGCCGAAGGAGAGCCCCGGTGAGGGGTACGACCCCTGGTTCGATTCGCGCAACCGGCAGAAGTGCAGCGCGGGGCAGTCGATCGGTTGTCTCCCCGACGACCGGACCTACCTGATGATCGTCGACCCGCCGCGTGGGGCCCTGGCCACGATGGGCTCCACAGGCGGGCAGGTCGTGGCCAGTAGCACCGGCGCCGTGTACAACTGGACGCTTGGTCAGGCCGACCTCGGGGGGACCATCTCGATCGCTGGCGACGACAACCTCGACGTGATGACGGCATGTCTCCGGCTCGAGTCGCCGGCGATCACCACGTCGAGCATCCTGATGGCACGATGCGGACGAGTGATCACCCGCTCCGACGGCAGCCGTCGTTGGGCGATCGACACCGCCGGTGCCGAGACGTCGTCGAGCGACGTGCTCGTCGAGCTCCGCAGCTTCTACAACCTCAAGACGGACTGGGTGACCGTGCCTGCGTCCCCGTCAGATCGGCTGGACATCGGCTACGACTTCGACGTGTCGCCGGGCGGTTGGAACGGCTGCCTCACGCGCGAGCGGCCCAACGTGACCGGCAAGGTCACCGGTCCGACAGGTGAGGGAGTCCGGACCCTCGTCACGTGGCAGCGGCGATCGCTCTACAGCGGGAACGCCTACTTCAGCGCTGGCGAGCCGATCTGGTCAGCGGCCGATGGGACGTTCCGGCTGTGCACGCCAGCTTTCGGCTTGATGCCTGTAGGCGCTACGTCCACGATCTTCGTGCATGCAGCGAGTCCGAGCGCGACGATCGCCGGTGGCAATTCCGTTTCGCTGGACACGGCGCAGCAGTCGTGCACCTCGCAGTCTCCGTGCGTCCTCGACGTGCAACTCGGCGCTCCGGTGCTGTCGACGGTGGCCAGCGGTGCCAGCGGTGAGCCGCTGCGTCGGTCGTCGGTGCAGGTGCAGCGTGCCGTGACCAACGGGTTCGACCCGTTGTTCGCCACGTCGACCGACGACAACGGTCGGTTGGCCATCGGTTCCCTCGCCGACGGCAGCTACCGCTTGCAGTTCCAGCCACCCTGGTCATGCTTCGACGACCGGCCGTGCGTGGCGCAGTCCGACGGCTATGTGCCGCTGTTCGCATCGTTCACCGTCGCCGCCGGAACCGTGACGCTCGGAATGGGCTTCGCGTCCGGTACTCCGGCCTCGGCCACGGTGACGATGCGCAAGGCGAACACGATGATCGAGGTCCGAGAGCCTGATGGCACGGCGCTCGAGTGGCCATCGGCGATCTTCGTTCAGGAAACAGCCGAATGCGCAGGGCAGCCCTCGTGCGGATCCTGGAGATTCGCAACGATGACCTCGTCTCGCGCTGTGATCGATCTGCCCGACGGCACGTGGGTCGGCACCATCGGCGGCAACGCCCGATACGGCGATGCTCAGATTCGTGTCATCGTCGAAGCCGGCCAGATCACGTCCGTCAGCGGCGTGCGGGGCTCGGCCACCCTGTCCGGCGACACGGTGGTCGTCACGTTGCCCGAGTTCCCGTTGGTGCTCCGCACGGTAGATGCAACGGGTGCAGCCGTCCCGATCCCGTACATCAACACCATGGGTTCGAACTGGGTGACCAGCCGTTCCCTCGGCGACGGGCGCTTCGGCGTCAACGTGCGGGCGAGCGGGCTGATCACCGTGACGCTCGAGTCACCAGAGCAGGGCATGTGGGGACTGCCCCAGTGGAACGATGCGTGGCAGACGCTCACGCGAACGACCGTGCTCCTTCGGGTGACGGTCGACAGTGGTGGGGCCGTCACGAAGCTCGAACGGTGCGGCACGCCCTCGCCCGGTTCGATGCCCGGTTCAACGACGTGTGAAGGCGCTGTCGAACTCACGAAGTCAGGCGACCATTACGACATCGCGTACGACGTCGCGAACGTGGTCGGCCGCATTTGCCTTCCCGGTACAGACCCGACCTGCACGCCCGCCATGTTCGCCTCGGTGCAACTCGATCGGTGGACGAATTTCTCGGCGAACTTCGTCACGTCGATGACGGTCGGCGCAAGCGGCACGTTCAAGCTGGGCGTCCGCCCTGCCGGTCGCTACGACCTGACGATCCGCCCCCCGTGGAACGGATCCTTGCTGCTGCCCACGCGTGTCGGCCTGCTGGTCACCGATGACGGTGCCGGTGGCACGCAGATGTGGCTCTGTCCCGGTGGGACGGCGGTGCGATGCGAGGCCGGCATGGACGGGCTCACCGAACTGACGGCGTTGGCCGGCGTGGTCGACCTCGGCTCGTTCGTGCTGCGCGAGTCACCGCTGAAGGGCACCGTCCGGACGCCGGCAGGCGTCCCTGAGGGCAAGGCCGACGGCGAGCTGGTCGAGTGGTCACAGGTCGCCATCCACGAGGAGACGGGTACCGGCGGCTGGATGCAGGTCGCATGGACCAACACCGACCAGGCCGGGCGGTTCGCCCTCGACCTCGCCCCGGGCAAGGTCTACCGAGCGACCGCTCAACCGAGGTACATGGGAGCAACCGGGTCGAACGGGCTCGTGGCTGGCCGCTTGCGCTTCCGGGTCAGTGGGTCGGGCGACGATCGCTACCTCGAGGTGCCTGCAACAGCGCCCGCAACCGGCTGGGTGCGCGTGGCCGCTCTCGACCTTCGCCTGTCCTTGCCCAACGTCGTCGGCACTGCGGTCCTGCCCGATGGAGTGACCCCGGTGCCGGGAACCTCGGTCAACGTCGAGCGCTACAACAGCAGCGGGTGGTGGGACTGGCAGCCGATCTGGTCGAACACCGACAGCACAGGCACCCTGCGTCTCGGTCTCGAGGATGGCGAGTGGAGGATCACCGTTCGGGTACCGAGCGGCCGTTCGGGCGACTTCGGCGACGGGCGTGTCATCGTGACCGTTACTGACGGCGTCGTGACGAAGCTCGATGGCGTTCCGTGCGCAACGAGTTGCTCGCCGACGATCCGTTTGGTCCCCGCCACGTTGCGCGGCGTCGTACTCGGCGCCGACGGGCTCGCGCTCGCCAACGCGTCGTTGAACGTCTGGCGCGTCGACAACACTGGGTCCGCGGGCGGGTTTTCGGCATACTCACAGTCGGACCAATCCGGCCGGTTCGGCATGGCACCCCCCAGCAGTGGGACGGCAACTCCCAATCGGTACGAAATGCGTGTGGCGCCTCCGTACGGGATGGAGGGTGTGGTCGACACCACATGGTTCATCGGTGTGTACACCGAGGCAGGTCAGGACAAGGTCTGCCGGTTGGCCTCCCGCGACATCAATGCGCCATGCCTGGCGAGTCCAGCTCCCTGGGACGCGGGTGAGTCGTTCGATCTGCAGCTCGACCGTCCGAACGTCGCGGGTGTGGTGTCCTACGAAGGGACGCCCGTCACCGCCGCCTGGCTCGAGGTGTCCCGGAAGGCTCTGTGGGGTTGGGACTACTTTCTCTCCTCGAGCGTGCGCTCCAACGGTCGGTACGGCGTCAAGCTCGACCCCGGCATCTACCGACTGCGTGCCGTGCCGCAGCAGCAGAGTGGGCCGCTCGAGGGCGCTGCTGCTACGACGATCTTCGTCCGGGTGAAGGGCGATGGATCCTTCTGCGTCGACCCCAACATCGAGCCGCTCGAGACCTGTACGACTCAGCTCTCCGCCGACATTGCACTCGCCGGCGCCAACGTCCGGGGCGCCGTGGTCGGTGAGGATGGCTCCGCTGTTCCCGGTGGATGGGTCTCGGCCCAGCGGTGGAACGGCGTCGGTGGCTACTGGGAGTGGATCGAAGGTGCGTCGTCGAGCCAGACCGGTAAGTTCGCCATGTCGCTGGCTGCCGGAAGCCGCTACCGCATCACGGTGAACCCGCCGCACGGCGGCACTGGTCCGGCCCTTGCGTCGAGGTCCTTCACGTTCCACGTCGGCGACTTCCAACCGGGTGGTCGTCCCGATGACCTGTGTTTCGCGGAGACGACCGGGGGTTGTAGCGATTCGACGCAGGTCGTACAGGCCGGGGTCCTTCGTGACTTCCCCCTGAGTGCCGGCAACCTGCGGGGCACACTCAGGGATCCGCAAGGCTCTGCGGTGTCGTGGCAGTGGATGTCGGTCGAGCGCCGGGTGAGTCTGATGGGGGCACAGACGTGGACATGGACCGAGGTCTCGACGAGCTCGCGCTCGGATGGTTCCTTCGGCTTCCAGCTCGACCCGGGCCAGTACCGGATCAGCGCTGAGGCGCCGGCGGCGCTGCGCGGCATCAGCCCGCGGTTGGTGCGCGAGGTCACCATCACGAGCGCCGGTTGGTGCGACGGGCTCGTCGAGTGCCTGTCGCCGAACGCCTCGAGCACCCCGCTCGAGCTCGCGTACGCGACGTCGAACGTGCTCGGTCGTGCGAACGTTCCTGGCCTCACCTGGGGTTGGGTCGCTCTCGAGCGCTTCAACAGCGACGGCGCACAGAACGCGTCATGGATGCCTGCGTGCACCGATGGGTCGGAAGCCACCGAAGACACCCGACTGCGGGACGACATGTGGCACTGCTGGACCTATGCCGACGGTGCCTGGTTCGACGCATCGGGCCTCTTCGCCTTCCAACTACCGGCCGGAACATATCGCCTCCGTCTCCAGACGTCGGGAGTGAACGGTGCCGCGTCGAGGTACCCGGCGGTCATTGCCGTCGCGAACGACGGCAGTGTCACCTTCGTGCCCGGCCAGAGCCACTCCGTCGAGGCGGGTGGCCGACTCGTGCTCAGCCCGCCACCGCCGACGATCACGGGTCGGCTCTCCTCTTCCGCCGACCAGCCATCAGCGCTGGCGGGTGCCTGGATCGGCGTCGAGCGATGGAACGGCAGCTGGTGGACCTGGGTCGACTCGGGCACCAGCACTGCGACGGGAGCGGCAAGCGGGCTCTTCGACCTCACTCTGCCGAGGCCCTCCGTTGGCGCGGCGCCGTACAAGTACCGCATCAGGTTCCATGCGCCCAACGGCACCCTGGCGACGTTTGCCCGTGATGTGCTGGTCGACGACCAGGGCAGGTACTCGTTCGACCTCGATCCGGCGTCTGCCACGTGGCGGACTGCGGGTGAGCTCTGGGAGGTTGCCTTCCCGACCCCCAACGTCTCGGGGATCGTTCTGGCCCCGAACGACGCACCGGTCCGCGATGCGTGGATCGGTGTGCAGCGGTGGAACGCGGGTGGCTGGTGGGAGTGGGCCGACACGTCGGTGAACACCACGCAGTCCGGCATGTACGGCTTCAGGCTCGACGATGGTCTCTATCGCCTCGACGTGAGGGCCCCTTGGGGTGCGGAATACAGCGCCTTCTTCGAGTACATCGACGTGTCCGCGGCCGGTGTCCAGCGCTGCGATTCGACCCGGTTCTGCGAAGGTGCCAGGTCAACGACGGTCGACCTGCGCTTCCCGGCCCCCACGATCAAGGGCATCCTGAAGGACGTGACGGGTGATGCCGTGGTCCGGAACGCGTGGATGCCACTGCAGCAGTGGGTTCCCAATGGCGCCGGCGGTGGGTCGTGGCAGTGGACCGAGCGCGTGGCGTACACGAACAACGAAGGCCGGTTCACGATCACCGTGCCGGAAGGACGCTGGCGCATGGAGGTGAACGCTCCGTCGGCCACCGGTGACGTTGCTCGGTTCTCCGTCTACTTCACCGTCGACGACCAGCAGCAGTGGTGTCCTGCGACACCATCGGGCGAGTGCCGCGACGGCTCGTCGTTCTCAACAGCTGAACTCGAGTTGCGACTGCGCACGGCGAACCTGGTCGGACGCGTCTTCGACGGTGAGGACGCGGGCTCGCCGGTGCCGAGCCGATCGAGCTGGGTCTCCTTGTACGACGCCGACGGCTACCTCGGAAGCACGTACACCGACTCGAGCGGAACCTTCCGGTTCAACGTCGAGCCCGGCGAGTACACGTTGTACGCCTACCCCAACTGGTCGACGTCGACATCGCCGTACAGCACGGTAGAGGTCGAGGTCGGGCCTGACGGCACCATCGTCGACTGGAGCTACACCGGGCCTGTCACAGGGTCCGGAGACGGTGCGCTCGACCTCCAACTCCAGCGGATCGAGCCGACGGTGCGAGGAGTCGTCAGCGTTGACGGGACACCGACGAAGGGTGTCTTCGTGACGGCACGTACTGTCACAGGCTTCTTCGTGTCGTCCACCGTGTTCGCCAGCACCGTGTCCGGTCAGGGTGGTTCGTACGGGCTCGTGCTTCCGGCTGGCAGCTACCAGTTGACGTTCACCTCGGTCAACGCCGACGGCACGGTTGACAGCGTGACCGAGAGCGTCGACGTGAGTGATCCACCCGGAGGACCGCTCGTGGTCGATCCCTGCGTCGGCGTGTGCAGCCCGGCCTCACCCTGAACTCGCCCGACCTCGCCCGAACCCGGAGACTTCACGTGTCGAACCGTTCCCATCGGCGTTCCATCGCCGTCGCCGTTGTGCTCGTCGGCCTGCTGGTGTCGGTGGCCGTCGCCACCACCGTCGACGCGGTCCCCACTCAGAAGCCGACCTCGCTGGTGCTGACGTCGCCCGCATCGCAAACGATCCGGGCTGCGTGGGTCGCGCCGGCCGATACGTCCTTCGTCGGGATGCAGTACGCGATCCAGCCGAGCTCGAGCTCCGCGGCCCTCGTGTTCCTCGCTCTGAGCCGGAACGCCACCTCGATCGACATCACGGAGTCGGATGGTGAGCCATTGACCAACGGGATCGAGTACCGCGTGGTCGTACGTGCCGTCTACGAGGGAGAGACGGTCAACAGCGATCCTGCCACGACGACACCATTCGGTGTGCCGGACGCACCCACGATCAGCGCCGTGACTCCAGCGTCGCAATCCGTCACCGTCACGTGGGTGGCGCCTGCGGCCAACGGCTCGCCCATCACCGAGTACACCGTCGAAGCGTCGCCCGATGGGGCGACATGCGAGACGTCCGATGCGTCGTGCACGGTGTCGGGGTTGACGAACGGGACGTCGTACACGTTCACGGTGACGGCGGCGAACGCTCGCGGTTCCGGGTCGCCATCGGCCTCGTCGAGCTCGGTGACGCCGCGCACCGTGCCGTCGGCGCCTGCTGCGCCGTCGGTGACTGCGGGCAATGGTGAGGCGACGGTGTCGTGGGTGGCGTCGGCGGATGGTGGTTCTGCGATCACGGGGTACACGGTGTCGGGAACACCGAGTGGATCGTGTGAACCTTCACCGGCCACGGCGACGTCGTGCACGGTGACTGGGTTGACGAATGGGACGTCGTACACGTTCACGGTGGCTGCGATCAACGATGTGGGCACGGGGTTGCGCTCCGTCGAAAGTGCATCCGTGACGCCGCGAACGGTGCCGTCGGCACCGGCAGCGCCGACGGTAACGGCGGGGAATGGTCAGGTGACGGTGTCGTGGGTGGCGCCAGCGAATGGTGGGTCCGCGATCACGGGGTACACGGTGTCGGGAACACCGGGTGGATCGTGTGAACCTTCACCGGCCACGGCGACGTCGTGCACGGTCACGGGTCTGACGAACGGCACCGCTTACACGTTCACGGTGACCGCAACCAACGCGGTGGGGACGGGTGCTGCATCGCCGGCAAGTGTGTCGGTGACGCCCGTGGCGCCTGCGACCGCACCGTCGAAGCCTGCTGCACCGACGGTGACAGCGGGGACTGGTCAGGTGACGGTGTCGTGGGTGGCGCCAGCGGATGGTGGTTCTGCGATCACGGGGTACACGGTGTCGGGAACACCGAGTGGATCGTGTGAACCTTCACCGGCCACGGCGACGTCGTGCACGGTGACTGGGTTGTCGATTGGGACGTCGTACACGTTCACGGTG
>JBEGOE010000236.1:0-11685 GCA_041182165.1 Actinomycetota bacterium | reverse complement strand
CTCGAGCGCGCCCAACGCGTGTTCCGCGCCCTCGCCGAGGCCGAAGGGCGCATGCACCGCATGGACCCGGATGACGTCGAGTTCCACGAGGTCGGCGCGCTCGACGCGATCGTCGACATCGTCGGGGCCTGCGCGGCGCTCGAGGTGCTCGGGATCGACCGCATCGTGTGCAGCACGATCACCGTCGGCCAGGGGCAGGTGCACGCCGCGCACGGCGACCTGCCGAACCCGGCGCCGGCGGTCACCGAGCTGCTGGCGATGGGGCGGGTGCCCAGCCGCGGCATCGCCGACCACCGCGAGCTCGCCACACCCACCGGTGTGGCGCTGATGGTCGCGCTGGCCGACGAGTTCGGCCCGATGCCGTCGATGGTCGTCGAGTCGGTCGGCTACGGCGCCGGCACCCGAGACATCGACGGCCGGCCCAACGTCGTGCAGGTCGTGATCGGCGAGGCGATGACGTCGAGCCCGGGCCCGGGCCAGCCGGTCGAGCTGCTCGAGTGCAACGTCGACGACATCACCGGCGAGGTGATCGCACACACCATCGCCGCGCTGCTCGCCGCCGGCGCCCACGACGCGTGGGCGACCCCGATCGTCATGAAGAAGGGCCGGCCTGCGCACACCGTGCACGCCCTGTGCGCGATCGACGCGATCGACCGCGTGCGCACCGTCATGCTGGCCGAGACCGGCTCACTGGGCGTGCGGGGCACCAGCCTCCATCGCTGGCCGCAGCGGCGCACCAGCGCCGTGGTGCACGTCGACGGCCAGCCGATCGGCGTGAAGGTGACCGAGCTGTCTGCCGGTGTGCGCCGCGTGAAGGTCGAGCACGACGACGCGGTGGCCGCGGCCGACGCCCTGCACCTGCCGCTGCGCGTGGTGATGGACCGCGCTCAGGCGAGCGCGGCGGCGACCCTGGCCTGAATGCCGGCCTCGCCGAGCTCGCCAGCCCAGCGGTCGAGCACCGTGCCGTCGGTGTCGAGGATCACCACGTACGGGAAACCGCCGCCGCCCATGCCGATGAACGCATCGGAGTCCTCGCTGTCGGCGAGCACCGGGTAGGTCCACTGCATGTCGTCGGTGAGCCACGACGACGGCGGGTAGACGTCGCGGTTGGGGGCCACCGCGGGGGTCACCCCGATGATCTGCAGGCCTTCGGGCACGCCGCCATCGGCCTTCCACTGCATGATCTGGGGTGCCTCACGGTTGCAGTGCGGGCACCAGTGGGCCAGGAAGACCAGCATGACCGGGCCCTTCGACGGATCGACCACGACCGGGGACCCGTCGAACGTGTAGCCCGACAGAGTCGGCGCCGCGGTGCCGATGACGGGATCGGCCCCATCGGCCAGCGCGGGCAACGGCGTGCCCGTGATGGTGACCGGCCACACCTCGCCACGGACGATGCCGTCGCCGGTGACCGGCGTGCTGCCGTCGACCGAGGCCGGCACCGAACCGACGGGGACCGCTTCGTCGTCGCCGCCGGTGACGATCGCGACGAGCCCGGAGATCAAGATGACCGCGGCCACCCCGAGCACGACGAACAGGAGGGTGCGGTTCTTCTTCGGTTCAGGCGTGGTCGTGTGCGTTGCCATGGTGTCCTTCCGGTCGGGGGGAGTCGGGCTCGCGCGTGAGCGTGAGGAGAGCGATGATCGCGAGGAAGCCGCAGCCGGCCATGAAGGCCAGCGAGACGAAGCCGAAGCCGCGGAAGTACGGCGTGCTGCACGGCGCGAACGCGTCGCAGACACCGGTCTCGAGGTTCGGGAACCACTCGATCAGGTAGTGGTAGCAGGAGATGACGAGGCCGACGCCGGCAAGCGGCACGGCGTACCACCGCACGTCGCGGTCGCGCCGCAGTGCGCCGACCAGCAGGACGATGGCCGACGAGAACATCGCGATGCGCTGGTACCAGCACATGCGGCACGGAATCATGTTCTGGACGCCGCTGAAGTAGAGACTGCCGAACATCGCCGTCGCGGCGACAGCGAAGGCCATCCACCGTGAAGCGGGCCCGAGCTCGGCGAGGATCGGCCGGCCCGCCGGCACGAGCCGCAGCCCGACCAAGCCGATAGCCCCCGCCAGCGCGATGAGCGCAAGCATCGAGAAGAACCGTTCGGCGGCCAGCAACGACATCACTGTCATTCTGCCCGGCGAAACACCCGATGGGGCCGCGCTCCTGCGGAGGCGCTGGCATGATGCTCACCGTGATTCCACCCGTCGTCGACGCTGCGTTCCTCGCCGACCACCCCCACGCCGTGGTGGCCGACGTGCGCTGGTACCTCGACGGTCGCGACGGGCGTGCCGCCTACGAGGCCGGGCACCTGCCGGGCGCCGTGTGGGTCGACCTCGATCGGCAGCTCGCAGCCCACGGCCTGCCCGCGACCGAAGGTCGCCACCCGTTCCCCACCCCCGATCGGTTCGCTGCGGCGATGGGCGCACTCGGCATCGGGAACGGCTCGGTCGTGGTCGCGTACGACGACACGCGCGGCCTCACCGCCGGGCGTCGGGTGGTCATGCTGCGCATGGTCGGCGTCGACGCCGCCGTGCTCGACGGTGGCCTCGCCAACTGGGGCGGTGGCGTGCAGCAGGGCTGGGTCGAACCGACCCCCTCCACGTTCAGCGCGGTCCCGTGGCCCGCCGACCGGCTCGCATCGGCCGACGAGGCTGCTGCGCGTGCGGCCTCGGGCGCTGCGGTGCTCGATGCCCGGGCGCACGAGCGCTTCACCGGCGCTGTCACCCAGATCGATCCGCGGCCCGGGCCCATCCCGGGCGCCCGGAACGCCCCGTGGTCGGCGGTGCTCGACAGCTCGGGGCGCATCCGTCCGGTCGGCGAGCTGCGTGCCCACTACGAACAGCTCGGCATCAACCCCGACGAGCCCGCCATCGCCTACTGCGGGTCGGGCGTGAGCGCTTGCATGAACGTCGTCGCGCTCGAGCATGCCGGCCTGCCCCCGGCGCGGCTCTACGTCGCGAGCTGGTCCGGCTGGTCGGCCGACCCCGAGCGCCCTGCGGAGCTGGGCGGATGAGCGGCGGGGTCGAGCAGCAGGACCACCGGCCGAGCACCGGGACGAAGGCGATGTACGCGCTGCGCGCACAGCGCAAACGCAACCGGCTGGGTGACCTCGAATGGTTCGATGCGGCGTACCGCGTCTACGTCGTGGGCCTGTTCGGTGGCATCGTCCTCGCGTGGCTCAGTGACCGAGTCGGCGACGAGCCGCTGTCGGCCGCGCAGGCGACCGACGTCCTCCAGCACGGCCCCGCGCTCCTCGGCATGGTGGCGGTGATCGCCGTGTTCGCCGGGCTGCGCAGCGGCAGTCAGGGCGGACCACTCGCGCTCGAGGCCGCCGACGTCACCTACGTCATGCTGGCGCCCGTGTCGCGCCGCGCCGCGCTGCTCCGGCCGGCGGTCCAACGCGTGCGCAGTGCTGCGTTCATGGGGGCGATCGTCGCTGCAGCGCTCGCACAGCTCGCGGGGCGGCGGCTCCCCGGCACACCCGTCGCCTGGTTCTTCGGCGGCGGTCTGTTCGGCATCGTGATCGCTGCGCTGTGGGTCGGGTCCGCGCTGGTGGCGCACGTGGCGCGCGTCCCGCTGATCGCCACGACGCTCACCGGCATCGTGCTCGTCGGTTGGCAGGGGGTGGCGATCGCCCGCGAGATCCCCGGCCCCGGCAACCTGTTCGGCGGCCTGGCACTGTGGGGGTGGCAGCAGGAACCCATCGATTGGATCGCGATCGTGGTGGCCGCTGCACTCGTGGCCACCGGGCTCGCTTTGGTCGCCCGCACCTCGCTCGACGCGCTCGCCCGGCGCAGCAGCCTGGTCGCACAGCTCCGGTTCGCGGTCACGATGCAGGACCTGCGGACGGTCATCCTGCTCCGTCGCCAGCTGAGCTACGAGCACACGCGCAGCAGGCCGTGGTTCCGCCTGCCACTGAACCACGACGGTCGTGCGGTGTGGCGGCGTGGTTGGCACAGCCTGCTCCGCCTGCCCACCGGCCGGCTCGTGCGCATGGCGACGCTGGCCGTCGCCGCCGGCGCCTGCCAGGTGGCCGTCGTGCACCAGGTGACCCCGGCCCTCTTCGGCACCCTCATCGCGATCTTCGTCCTCGGACTCGAGGTGATGGAGCCGCTGTCACAGGAGATCGACCAGCCCGACCGCGCCGCCAGCTTCCCGCTCGACCGCGGGCACCTGCACCTGCGCCACCTCGCTGCGCCCGCAGCACTGCTCGTGCCGTTCGGCATCCTGGCCGGGGGCGCCGCCGGCGTGATCGATGTGATCACCCCGGCAGGCGCCCGCATCGGGCCGTCGATCGCCGTCGCCGCGGTCCTCGCGTTGCCCACGGTGTTCGCCGGTGCCGCGGGCGGCGCCGTCAGCATCGTCCGAGACGCACCGGATCCGCTGTCGGCGAAGTCGACGGACGCGTTCATGCCACCCGAGATGGCAGGCCTCACGAACGTCCTGCAGACGGTCCTCCCGCTCATCGTCCCGCTCCTCGGTGCGCTGTCGGTGCTCGCCGTCCGTGCCTCGATGGCCCACGGTGCCACGGCAGCCATCAGCGCAGCGGCGCGGATGGCGCTCGGCCTCGTCCTCCTCGTGGCCGCTGTGGCCGCGTGGGTCCGCCGACGCGACCGCATCCGGGCCAGAATCCGTCAGTTCATGGACGAGGGCAAGGCTCAGACCACCCAACAACGGAGCACGCGATGAACGCATCCAGGGGCGCCGACGCGCTCGCCGTCACCGGACTCACCAAGGCGTACGGTCATGGCGGTGACACCGACGAGCGGCCTGCGCTCGCACCACTGACGCTGTCGGTGCCCGAGGGACAGCTCGTCGCGCTGGTCGGTCACAACGGCAGCGGCAAGACGACTTTCCTCCGCATGGTGGCAGGCCTGCTCGACACGTCCGGCGGCACGATCTCGGTGCACGGCTCGCCTCGCGACTCGATGGAGGCTCGTGCCGCCATGGCCTACCTCTCCGATCAGCCCACCTTCTACGACGACCTCTCGCTGATCGAGCACCTCGAGTACGTCGCCCGCCTGCACGGCGTATCCGACTGGCACGAGCGAGCGACGCATCTCGCCGAGCAGCTCGGGCTCTCCGACCGGCTCGACAAGCTGCCGAACACGTTCAGCCGAGGCCTGCGCCAGAAGGCGGCGATCACCCTCGCGTTCGTCCGGCCGTTCTCGCTGCTGCTCGTCGACGAGCCCTTCGTCGGCCTCGATGCCGCCGGCAAGGCAGCGCTTCTCGGGCTGTTCGACGAGGCACACGCAAGCGGCGCGGCGCTGATGGTCGCCACGCACGAACTGAGCTTCGTCAGCCGGGCCGACCGCCTGATCGCCCTCGGTGACGGCGAAGTGCGGTACGACGGCGCCCCCGGCGACACCGACGTGCAGCAACTCGTCTTCCACACGTAGGCGCGTCCACCACGGCTAGCATGCGGCCATGCAGGAGTTCACCACCGTCAGCTCATCGTCGTACGACCCCGCAGCACTGGCAGCGAAGCTCAACGAGAAGTCGGCCGACGGCTGGTCGGTGGTGAGCATCGTGTCCACCGGTGGCGACGTCACCGCGTTCCTCTCCCGTGAGGCCGGCGCCTCGGCGACGAGTTCCGCCAGCACCGCCTCGACCCTCGGGCTCGCCTCGGTGGCGCAGCCCGAGCCCGTGCCGGTCGACGCCCCCGTGTCCGAGCCCGCCGGTTGGGGCAGCGCCCCCGAGCCGGCGCCAGTCGAGCCGGCGCCTGTCGAGCCGGCGCCTGCCGCCGCTGCCACGCCCAGCGTGCCGGCCGGCTGGTACGCCGACCCGGCTGGTCGCTTCGAGCTCCGCGACTGGGACGGCGGCACCTGGCCCGAGCACGTGTCACGCGCCGGCCAGCAGTACACCGACCCGCCCGTCGCCTGACCCGCCCGTCGCCTGATCGGCTCGGCCCGCCCGACCGGGACGCCACGTTCGGTCACGTCGGTTCGATTGCGATTCCGGAACCACGCGCCCCGAGCCACCGTGTCACGTTCATCCGGCTCGGCCTCACCGACGCTCGCTCGATCCGTCGCTTGCCTGCGCTGCGGCCTGCCGAACCGAAATCGAACTGACGTGACCGGGAGGAGCGCGCCGATGTCGCGGCGTCCGGGACCGACATCGAACTGACGTGACCGAGCATGGCGCGCCGGTGCTGTGCCAGTTGACGTGCCGGGCTGCCTCGTCGCCGTGCGGCTCGGCCGCTACCGTCGACCCACGTGCGAGCAACATCCATCGGCCATGCCGGCATCCTGATCGACACCGCGGGTGGCTCGATCCTGTGCGACCCGTGGTTCGAGCCCGCGTTCTTCGGTTCCTGGTTCGTGTTCCCCCGCAACGACCAGCTCGCCCCCGAGCTGATGGACCGCATCGAGCACCCCGACTACCTGTACATCAGCCACATCCACGGCGACCACCTCGACGAGACGTGGCTCCCGCATCACATCAGCCGCGATGCCACGGTGCTCCTCCCCGACTACCCGACGCGTGAGCTCGAGCGCCGCCTGCGCGATCTCGGCTTCGAGCACTTCATCCGCACCGTCGACGGTCGCGAGACCGTGCTCGACGGCGGCCTGCACGTCGCGATCCACGTCGAGGTCAGCATCACCGACGGTCCGGGCGGTGATTCCGCGTTGGTCGTCAGCGATGGCACCGCCCGACTGGTGAACCAGAACGACTGCCGTACCAGCGATCTGCGGTCGTTGCGGGCCCACGGCCCGGTCGACCTGCACTGGATCCAGTACAGCGGCGCGATCTGGTATCCGATGGTCTACGAGGAGACACCGGAACGGATGCGCGAGCTCGTCGACGCGAAGGTCGACAGCCAGCTCACGAGAGCGATGCGCTACGTCGAGGCGATCGATGCCGCTGCCGTCGTGCCGAGCGCCGGGCCTCCTGCGTTCCTCGACCCCGAGCTGTTCCACCTGAACATCATCGACGGCGACGAGCTGAGCATCTTCCCCGACCAGCAGGTGTTCATGGACATGCTCGCTGCCGACGGCCGAACCGGCGTGCTCGCCATCCCGGGCACGGCGATCGACCTCGGCCCCGACGGCATCACCGTCACCCACCCCCTGCCCGACGCCGACGTCGCCGACATCTTCACCCACAAGCGCGAGTACCTCGAGCGCTACCAGGCCGACCACCTGGCCGCCCTCGAGGCGATGAAGGCCGGCTGGACAGCCCGCACGCCGAACCTGCTCGAGACGCTCCAGGCCTGGTGGGAGCCCCTGCTCGCGATGGCGCCGACGCTGCGCGCCGGCGTGGGGGCCAACGTGCTGCTGCGCGCCGACGGCGACGACCCGCTCGATGTCCTGATCGACTTCACCGCCGGCACCGTCCGGCGCCATGCCGATGAGCCGTACTCGTTCCGCTTCGTCATCCAGCGCGAGCTCGTCGAGACAGTGACCGCGCAGCGCGCCGTCGACTGGAGCAACTCGCTGTTCCTCTCGGCCCGCTTCCGGGCGTGGCGCGAGGGCAACTACAACGAGTACGTCTACAACTTCTTCAAGTCGCTGTCGGTCGAGCGCATGCGCCGCACCGAGGCGGAGGCCCTCCGCAAGCTGAGTCCCGACCGCAGCGGCCTCGCCGCCGAAGAGATCCGCATCGGCGACCACATCTGTGAGCGACTGTGCCCGCACCGGCAGGCCGACCTCACGGTGTTCGGCGAGATCGACGGCGACCACCTCGTGTGCACCCTGCACGGTTGGAAGTTCGACCTCGAGACCGGTGCCTGCCTCAACGCCGAGAACCGCAGCCTGAAGATCCGCCGCGCCTGACACCAGCGAACCCGAACCGCCAGCGAACCCGAACCGCCGAGAGCGCAAGCCCTCGTCAGACGACCGTGATGCGGTACGAGAAGTCGTACGTGCCGGCGGGCAGCCGGTACTGCGGCAGCACGTCCGGGCCGCAGCTCGCCGTGCCGAGGCCACGGTGCGCGGCGTCGAGGTGGACGATCAGCTCGGGTCGAGGCCGCAGATCGGTCTCGGTGGCGGCCTCGTAGAGGTCGTGCGGCGTGCAGTGCGTGGCCGAGAACGCCAGTGCGCCCGGCTCCATCGCATCGATGCGTACCGTGCGGCCGCCCGCCGTGTCGACGAGCTCGATCCATCTGCAGTCGGTGCGCAGGCCGAACTCCTGCGGCACGAGGTACGGCGACTCGTCGGGCGAGCCCTCCCAGACCCCGAGCGGCGAACCGGCATTGCGGTCGGGGTAGTTCTCGAACGGGCCACGGCCGAACCAGCGAACGAGATCGAACCCGGCGGGCAACGCGAACGTGACGCCCACGCGGGGCAGGTCGGCCAGGGCATCCGGCACGACGACCTGGTGCCGGTACACGACCGAGGCACCCTCGACCATGCGATCCGACGAGTGCTCGACCAACTGATCGGCCGGGAGGCGATCGACCCCCGCGTCCTGCCATGCGGCGAGCGCCTTGCCGCCCACCCCGATGCGTCGGGACAGGTCGGGCATCAACTTGAAGCCGTCGTTGTCGACGGGCGCCCGGAAGATCGACAGCTCGATCGGTGACACCAGCAACTCGTCGATCGCGGCGTCGTCGTGGCTCGGTCGGAACCGAGGGGCGCGGGCAGACCCCGCCGCGCGCACCACGACCTGGTCCCACGCCACCGGGCGCCCGGCCGCTGCGTACCAGGTGTCCTTCTTCAGCTCGAAGCGCACGGTGAACAACGCCTCGCCCCCGCCCGACGGCCCCGCGCACGGCAGCGGCACCGCCACCGCCGAGTGCGGCGCGACGGCGGGCAACGACAGCGTGCCGCGCCGGGCGACGGTGCCGTCGACGAGCAGCTCCCAGATGCAGCGGTAGGCCTGGAGACCCGTGAACGACTGACGGTTGGTGATGCGGACGGTGCCGCGACGGCTTCCCGCCTCGACCGTGACGGGCCGGTACACCCACATCACCTCGTGCATCGCGGGGTGCGGTTCGAGATCGGCCGACACCAGCCCGTCGGCCACGAAGTTGCCGTCGTGCGGCGTGTCGCCGAACTGGCCCCCGTACGCCAGGCGCACCGTGCCGTCGGGCAGCGTCTGGCGGAGCCCGTGGTCCTTCCACTCCCACAGGAACCCGCCCTGCAGGCCGGGCGTGGTCGTGATGACCGCCCAGTAATCGGCCAGCGAACCGTTCGAGTTGCCCATCGCGTGGCTGTACTCGCACATGATCAGCGGACGAGCGCCCTGACCCCACTCGCCGTAGGCGCGGATCGCCTCGATGGGCGGGTACATCGGGCACACCAGGTCGCTGGCGGCGATGCCGCCGTCGACCCAACCGGCGTGGAACGGGGCGCCCTCGTAGTGCAGCGGGCGACTCGGGTCGGCGGCACGGATCCAGCCCGCCAGAGCATCGTGGTGCGGCCCGTAGCCGCTCTCGTTGCCGAGGCTCCACACGATGATGCTGGGGTGGTTGCGATCGCGCTGCACCATGCGCGACCCGCGCGCCACCCAGGTGGCGAGGTAGCGCGGGTCGTGACACAGGCTCGTGTTGTACGCGTGGCTCTCGATGTTGGCCTCGTCGACCACGTACATGCCGAGCTCGTCGCAGAGGTCGTAGAAGACCGAATCGTTCGGGTAGTGCGACGTGCGGATGGCGGTGATGTTGTGACGGCGCATCACCTCGAGGTCGGCGCGCATGTCGGCGACGGTGACGGCCTTGCCCCGATCGGGGTGGTGGTCGTGGCGGTTGACACCGAAGATCCAGATCGGCTGCCCGTTCACGAGCAGCTGCCGGTCGCGGACCTCCACGTGCCGGAAGCCCACCAACTGCTCGGTGGTCTGCACCACGGTGCCGTCGGCGTCGAGCAGCTCGACCACCACGCGATAACGGGTGGGCGACTCGGCGCTCCACGGCGCGACCTTCGGCACCTCCCACGACAGCTCGACCTGGTGGCCGGTGAACAGGTACGGGGTGGCGTGGTGGTACGGCACCGTGCCCGTCCGGGGCCGTGCGAGCGTGCGGCCGGCCGACGTCTCGGCGTGCACGCGCACCTGCCAGCCCTTCGTCGGCGCATCGGTGAAGCCGACCGTGGTGCGCACGCGCAACAGACCGACACCGTCATCGACACGGAGGTCTGCATCGCACACGACGTCGGCGATGTGGACCGGTGCTCGCACCTCGAGGGCGACGCCGCGGTGCAGGCCGGCCATCCACCACTGGTCCTGGTCCTCGACGTAGCTCTGGGCGCTGAAGCGCACCACCACGATGACCAGGTGGTTGGCGCCACGCCCGCTGCGCACGTGCTCGGTGACGTCGTACTCGCTCGGCAGGCGGCTGTCGGTGCCGTACCCGACGAACTGGTCGTTCAGATAGACCGCGTGCACGCTCTCGGCCCCACCGACGTGCAGCACCACGCGACGGCCGCGCCACGCTCGGTCGGCGGTGAAGCTGCGCCGGTACACACCCGTGGTGTTCCGGGCGGGCAGCGCCGGCGGCAGACCGCTGAACGGCATCTGGACGTTGGTGTAGTGCGGGAGGTCACCGAACTGCCGGCCGACCTCGTGCACTGTCCAGTTGCCGGGTACGTCGACCGTCGCGCCCGCCGGTGTCGACCCCAGCACCGCCGACTCGGGCACGGCATCGGGCGACTCGAACAGCTCGAGCCGCCACCCGCCGTCGAGAGAGATCCGCGCTCCGTCGGCGACCGGCAACGGCACATGCATCGGCAGCCGGTGGAGGCTCAGCGCCTCGGGGTCGGCCCACGGTCGTGTGGCGCCGATGACGGGCAGCAAGTCAGCCGCCGTGCACCCAGACCGTGGTGCCCATGGGCATGAGGTCGAAGGCCCAGATCATGTCCATGGCCGGCACGCTGACGCGCACACAGCCGTGCGATGCCGGATAGTTCGGGATGCTGTTCGAGCCGTGCACAGCGACGCCGCCCTTGAAGTACTTGGGCCGGTAGATCTCGCCGAGATCACCCTCCCACCAGCCTTCCGGCCGCTCGCGGTTCACCTTCCACAGCCCGCTCGGAGTGATGGACACACCGCGCTGTACCTCGCCCGGCGTGTTCTTGTCCTCCTCCTCGTACGGCAGGCCGTTGCCGGTGGAGGTGTTCAGCACCAGCAGCGTCTTGCCACCGCGGATGACGAACAACAGTTGCTTGGTCTTGTCGACCTCGATGAGGTCACCGGTGTCGGACTGGCCGCGCGCCTTCTCGGTGAACGCCCCGAGATACGCCGCGGTGCCCTCGTCGACCTTGCCGGTGGCCTCGAGGCCGAGGTACTTCTGGAACGCCATGACGGCCTGGCGGGTGGTGAGCCCGTACTCGCCGTCGATCCCGTTGACCCAGAAGCCCATGTCGACCAGCCGCTGTTGGATCGCCTTGGTGGCCTCGCCACTGCGCGTCCCCACGGCCTCGAGCGGCATGGCGGACACCCCGATGACCTCGACGTTCGGCGCCAGCGTGGTGGTGGGTGCGGCCGTGGTGGTGGGTGCGGCCGTCGTGGTCGGCGCGGCCGTCGTGGTGGGTGCGGCCGTCGTGGTGGGTGCGGCCGTGGTGGTGGGTGCAGCTGTGGTGGTCGTGACGATCGACGACGGCGGCACCGCCGACACGGCGATCGTGACGGGCGCCGCGGCCTCGGCCGAACCGGAGCCGTCGGAGCACGAGGACGTGACGGCCACGAGCGCCCCGAGGCCGAGCAGGGGCAACGTGATGCCACGCAGTCTCGACGTGCTGGGA
>JBEGOE010000235.1:0-13872 GCA_041182165.1 Actinomycetota bacterium | reverse complement strand
AGTCGACCCTCGCGAAGACGATGCTCGGCATCGAGACCGCCGACATGGGCGGCACGGTGTCGCTCGACGGCCACGAGCTGGCCGGCTCCACCGCCGATCGCTCGTCAGACGACAAGCGGTCGATGCAGATGATCTTCCAGAACCCCGACTCGGCGCTCAACCGCAGTTGGTCGGTGCGGCGGATCCTCACCCGCAGCGTCGAGAAGCTCACCGGCATCAAGGGCAAGGAGGCCAACGACCGGGTCGAGGCCCTCGCGGCCCACCTGCGCCTCACGCCACGGCACCTCGACCTCAAGCCACGCCAGCTCTCGGGCGGGCTCAAGCAGCGCGTTGCGATCGCCCGCGCCTTCGCCGGGGACCCCCGCATCGTGGTGTGCGACGAGCCCACCAGCGCCCTCGACGTGTCGGTGCAGGCGGCCATCTTGAACCTGCTCGCCGACCTCCAGGTCGAACAGCGCACGAGCTACGTGTTCATCTCGCACGACATGGGCGTGGTGCGCTACCTGGCCGACCGCATCGCCGTGATGTACCTCGGCCGGATCCAGGAGATCGGGCCCACCGACGAGCTGTTCAACGGCCCGAACCACCCCTACACCGAAGCGTTGCTGTCGGCCATGCCCGACGTCGACGGCGAGGTGCGGGTTCGGATCCGCCTCGATGGCGAGATCCCCACGCCGGCCGACCCGCCGTCGGGCTGCGTCTTCCACCCGCGCTGCCCTCGCGCGATGCCCGGCATCTGCGACGTCACCGAACCGCCCCTGGCCGAGGTGTCACCGGGCCACGCGATGCGGTGCCACATCCCGATCGACGAGCTCCGGGCGCTGCAACAGCCCTGAGCCGCTCCCTGCCGGGCGCGTGCCTCAGTCGATGAACCGGTCGATGCGGGTGTCGCGGGTCGCGGTGAGCCACCGGTGGCACCCTGCATCGTGGAACCACCGCTCGGTCTGCACACCCGCGACGTTGGTGAACATCCAGACCTGGTCGATGTCGCGCTCGAACGGGTCGGTGATCGATGCGGGCGGCTGGGGGAGCTCGCCGCCGAAGCGGAACTCCTCGACCGGCCTGGCGCCGCAGTTGGGGCAGTGGACGATGAGCATCAGCGGGTCCCCGTCGATCCCTGGTCGGCCATCGAGTGGTCAGCGGCGAAGCGGCTGAGAGCGAACGGTGCGATCATCTCCGGAACCTCGCCGGTGGCGATGAGCTGAGCCATCTGCTCGCCACCCGCGGGGATCGCCTTGAACCCCCAGGTGCCCCATCCGGTGCTGATGACGAACCCCTCGACTCCGGTGAACCCCATGATCGGCGAGAAGTCGGCCGACACGTCACAGCGGCCCGTCCACTGGCGAAGGATCTTGAGGTCGCGGACGAACGGCAGCAGATAGCTCATCTTCGCGGCGTTGGCCTGCAGGAACTGGAACGACGACTGCAGCGAATAGCTCGACTCGCGGTCGTACTCGTGACCGATCAGCATCTGGCCGCGGGCGGTCTGCGAGATGTAGCAGAGCAGTTCGGTGTCGGAGATGATCGGCCCGAAGCCCTGGCCGTACCCGTTGGTCACGAACGCCTGCAGCGGATGGGTGCGGATGGGAAGGCGCAGTGCGGCGTGGGCGGCCAGACCCGACACGTCACCGCCGACGGCGCTCATCACCATGCCGGCGCTGATGTCGCCGTTGGGGGTCCGGACGCCGACCACCCGACCACCGTCGCGGAGCAGGCCGGTGACCCGGGTGTTCTGCAACACGTGGACGCCTTCGCGCATCGCTCCCTGCGCGTAGGCCCACACGACTCGATCGTGGCGAGCCGTGGATGCCGGGATGTGGTACGAGGCACCGACGACCGGGTAGCGGCCGCCGCCCGAGAGGTCGATCTGCGGGCACAGCCGCTTGATCTCGGCAGGGTCGACCAGCACCGTCTCGGCACCCATCGCGGTGTTGAGCAGCACTCTGGCGCGCTCGTTGCGCATCGCCGACTCGGTGTGCGCCAGCCAGATGAGGCCCTTCGTGGCATGCATGATCCAGCACCCGGACTCGTCCTCGAGCGTGCTGTAGAGCTGCTGACTGTGGCGATAGAAGCGGATCGACTCGGGGATGCCGTAGTTGGCGCGGATGATGGTGGTGTTGCGCCCGGAGTTGCCCGACCCGATGTAGTCGGCCTCGACGACCGCGACATTGGTGATCCCGTGACGAGTCGCCAGGTAGTACGCGGTGGCCAGGCCGTGCCCGCCGCCTCCGACGATGACGACGTCGTAGCTCTTCTTCGGCTCGTGCCAGGTGAGCTCGAGCAGGGTCTCGACGAACTCGTTCATGCAGGCACCCCCAGCCGGTCGGCGACCTCGTGCACCAGACCGCTCGAGGCGATCAACAGCACCCGGTCATGGTCGAGCCAGAGCTTCACCGCGACACCGGCCACAAGACCCTGCGCCAGCACCGGTCGTGCGGCGGGCAACGCCCACTCGACGTGGCGCACGACGTGCTCGGCGAACTCCGCCGGGGTGAGCTCCCACATCTGGAACGTCGTCTCTGCCTCGACGATCGCGTACGGGTCGTCGACAGCGATCCCCGAGGCACCGAACGCGATCAGCTCGTCGGACGCGATGCGCAGCACCAACGCCTCGCCGGTGATGCGGGCGCCGTCGAGTGCTGCGGGCGTGGAGACCGCGCGCAGTCCGTGGAGCCGTTCAGGAGCGTGCACGGGCACCCTCCGGATCGTAGAAGGGTGGATGGGCGACCGTGGCGATGCGTCCGTCGATGACGACCTCGTCGGCCCACGGGGTGTGCTTCTGCCACCCGAGCATGACAGCCCGGCCCAGCAGGGGAGAGGCGAACGACGAGGCGACATGGCCGACGACCTCGCCGCCGACGAAGATCGGGGAGCCCTCGGTGGGCGCCGGGCCGTCCATCGTGAAGCCGAACAGGCGGCGCTCGTCGGGCAGGTCGGCCGTTCGGGCCAGCGCCGTGCGGCCGACGAAGTCGGACTTGGTCATCTTCACCGCCCACTCCATGGCCAGACGGCGCGGCGTCGAGTCGAGCTCGGTGTCCATGCCGACGATCACGTGTCCCTTCTCGAGCCGGAGGCCGAACAGCGCCTGGAGGCCGTGCGGTGAGATGTGCAGGTCGCGACCAGCCTCCATGAGCGCCCGCCACAGCTCGACCGAGTGCACAACGGGGTGGTGCAGCTCGAAGCTCGCCTCGCCGGTGAACGACAGGCGCATGACGTGACACGCAACACCGGCCACGTCGGCGTGGACGTGCTGGAGGAACTTGGGAGGCTCGTCGACGCCCATGCGGCGCAGCAACTCACCGGCAAGGGGCCCGGTGACGTTGATGGCCCCGAGCGAGATGGTGCGGTCCATCACCCGCACATCGAGGCCCCACGTCTCGATCCAGTCGCGGATCCACGCCTCGGCGAACGAGGCGCCTCCGGAGGTGAAGGTGAGCACGAACCGGTCGGAGCCGTCGTCGGTGACCTCGCGGCAGACCATGCCGTCGTCGAGCAGGTGGCCGCGCTCGTTCAGCAGCAGCACGTACCGGCTGCGGCCCGGGCGGATGTCGGCGATCGTGGTGGGGTAGATCCGCTCGAGGGCCTCGACGACGTCGGGGCCGGTCACGATCATCTTGCCCAGCGTCGAGACGTCGCCGAGCGACACACCCTCTCGGACGGCCCAGTACTCACGGATGGGGTCGCCGTAGTGCCACGGACGCCACCAGCCGCCGAAGCGGTCCATCTGCGCACCGAGCGCCAGGTGCTCGTGGTGCAGTGCGGTGCGCCGCCAGGGGTCGAGGTGCACGTCGGCAGCCGCCTCGGCGATGGTGAGCTGGCGCGAGGCGGGACGGCCGGTGAACGGCGCAGCAGGTTCGCCAGAGCGGTCGGTGACGAACGAGCGAAGGTGCGGCATGCACGCGCCACCCTGGCACGTGCCGGTGCCGCAGAGCGCCGCGCGCTTGACGAGCTCGAGGTGCGTGAAGCCCTTGTTCCACACCATGTCGAGATCGGCGACGGTGACCTTCGAGCACGGGCACACCACCCCCTCGGTGGGGCACGGCGGCAGGTCGAAGCGCTCGGCCGCCGAACCGACCACCCGCACCGCCGGGTCGGCCACCATGCGGGCGAGCAGGTCGCGTGGGGCACGGGTGACGCTGCTCACCACGGCGGTGTCACACTCCTCGGTGCGGCCGTCAGCGAACACGACGGCACGGACCGCACCGTCGACGCCTTCGAAGCGGCCGAGCTCGGCGATGTCGACGGCGACCACCCGACCCAGATCGACGCCACGCTCACCGAGCATCCGCGCTGCACCGGCCGTCACGATGCCGCGCAGCATGTTCCCATCGCACACCGGGTGGACCTCTGCCGCTCCGGTGGCGATGACGACCTCGTGCGCGTCGACGTGGAGCATGTGCGTGGGTGTGCGGACGATGACGAGCGGCCCGGGGTACACGCCCACCACGTCGTGGCCGGTCGCCGAGTCGAGCACGAGCCCCTGACGGCCGGCAGCGCGGGCCTCGGTCGCAGCGGCCGTGCCCGACCGCCCGGCACCGATGACGGCGACGTCGGTGCGCAGACGGTGCACCTCGATCGTCGGCTGGCCCGGCGACTGCACCGGGTTCGCCGGTGGAGCGAGGCGCAACGGCGGACCGCCGGCCGCAGGGTGGCGACGCACACGAAGCCCCGGCTGCGCAGGCGTGAGACAGGTACGGGTGTACGGGATGCCGTCGACGTCGGCCGAGCAGTTCCCGCAGTCACCGGCGAGGCACAGCGTGCCACCGTGCTGCGGGTGCTGACCGGACCGCACGACCGCAGCAGCGATCGAATCGCCGTCGACGAAGTCGACCGGACGGTCATCGAGTGCGAAGCGCATGGTGCGAAGAACCTACGCCCGCATCCGCAGGCCCTGCGGATCGAGCACCGGCTCGTGCCGGATGACGGCCGGACGGCGCCGGCCGATGATCTCGATCTCGAACCCGGTCGTCTCCGACACGAGCTCGGTGGGGATGTAACCGAGGGCCAGCGAGACCCCCGAGTAATGGGCGTAGCCACCGGAGGTGATCCAGCCCACCACCCGGCCGTCGTGCCACACCGGTTCGTCGCCCAGGACGTCGGCCGGCAAGTCGGGGTCGACCTCGACCTCGAACATCACGAGCTTGCGCTTCGGGCCGCCCGAAGCGATCTCGGCCTCGACGGCCTCGCGCCCGATGAAGTCGTGGTCGAGCTTCAGCACGCGGTCCATGCCCGCCTCGAGCGGCGTGTAGATCGGGCGGTACTCGCGGTACCAGGTGCCGAAGCTCTTCTCGAGGCGCATCGTGATGAGCGCACGGAAGCCGAACAGTCGCATGTCGAACTCCTGGCCGGCCTCCCAGAGGAGGTCGAACAGGGAGCGCTGGTACTCCGGTTGCATCCAGATCTCGAACCCGAGGTCACCCGTGTAGGTCATGCGCGACAGCCACACCGGCGCCATGCCGAGGTCGACCTGGCGGAAGGCCATGAACGGGAAGTCGGCGTGGGCGAGCGAGGTGCGGGTGAGCTTCTGCAGCACCTCGCGTGACCTCGGCCCCGCCACGGTGAGGCCCACCATCGACAGCGAGAGCACCTCGAACCGGATGTCACTGCCCTCGGGGAGATGGGCGAGGAACCAGCGCGGGTGATGGACCTCGGCGGCCTGTGACCCGAAGAGGAAGAACTCGTCCTCGCCGATGCGGCTGACCGAGAACTCGCCTTCGATGCGGCCCTGCGGGTTCAACATCGCGGTCAGGTTGGTGCGACCGATCCTGGGCAGGGTGTTGGTGAACAGGCCCTGCAGCCAGGCGGCTGCGCCGGGGCCGCTGACCTTGTACTTGGCAAAGTTCGACGCCTCGGAGAAGCCGACGCGCTCGCGCACGGCACGGCTCTCCTCGCCGACGGTGTCGAACGCGTTCGACCGGTAGAAGGTGACGTCCTCGACCGGCTCCTTGCCTGCCTCCTGGAACCACAGGGGATGCTCGAGCCCGAAGCCGACGCCCCACACCGCGTTGTGGTCGGTGAGCCGGTCGTAGATCGGCGTGGTGAGCAGCGGGCGGGCCGCCGGCAGCTCCTCGTTCGGGAACGTGATGCGGAACCGCCGCGAGTAGTTCTCGCGCACTTTCGCATGGGTGAAGGCGAGCGTGGCGTAGTCGCCGTACCGCGCGACGTCCATCGCCCAGATGTCGGCGCCGGGGTCACCCTCGACCATCCAGTTCGCCAGCGACAGGCCGACCCCGCCGCCCTGCGACAGGCCGGCCATGACGGCGTTCGCCATCCACATGCCCTGCATGCCCTTGATCGGCCCGACCAGCGGGTTGCCGTCGGGGCTGAACGTGAACGGGCCGTTCACGAAGCGCTGGATGCCGGCGCGACCGACGGCGGGGAAGTGCTCGAAGGCCCGCTCGAGCTCGGGCGAGATGCGGTCGAGGTCGTGGGGGAGCAGCTGTGAGACGAAGTCCCACGGGGTCTCGGTGGGTGACCACACGCGGTTGTTCTGCTCGTAGGTGCCGAGCAGGATGCTCTGGCCCTCCTGGCGGGCGTAGATCTCGCCGGCGAAGTCGATCATGTGGGGGAGCTCGCGGCCGTTGGTCGCGTTGTACTCGATGACCTCGGGCATCGGCTCGGTCATGAGGTAGTGGTGCTCCATCGCCAGCACCGGCAGCTCGAGGCCGCACATGCGGCCGACCTCACGTGCCCACAGGCCCCCGGCGTTCACGACGTGCTCCGTGTGGATGACGCCCTTCTCGGCGCCCGTGGCGGGGTCGTAGGTGTGGACGTCCCAGGTGCCGTCCGGGCGCTGGCCGAGCTTGTTCACCCAGGTGTTCTGGTAGGTCTCGGCGCCGCGGTTGCGGGCGCAGATGAGGTACGCGTTGGTGACGCCCGTCGGGTCGACGCTGCCCTCGTCCTCGTCGTACAGCGCGCCGACGAAGTACTTCTCCTCGAGCAGCGGGTTGAGGGCCTTGGCCTCCTGCATGGAGATGATCTCCATGTGCATACCGAGGTAGCGGCCGCGGGCCTGGGCCATGCGCAACCAGTCGAGGCGTTCGGGCGTGTCGGCGAGCTGGATGCCACCGGGCAGGTGGATGCCGCAGTTCTGACCGGACTCGGCCTCGATCTCCTTGTACAGGTTGACCGTGTACTGCTGCAGGCGCGCCACGTTGGGGTCGCCGTTCAGGGTGTGCATGCCGCCCGCGGCGTGCCAGGTGCTGCCCGAGGTGTAGGTCGCCTTCTCGACGAGGACCACGTCGGTCCAGCCGGCCTTGGTGAGGTGATACAGGACGCTGGCGCCGACGACGCCGCCGCCGATCACGACCACCTGTGCGGATGACTTCATTGCTGTACCCCTTGTGCTGGCCGGACCTGGTGGTGAGCGGACCCTGGTGCTGACTGGACTGGAAGACCGCCGGACCGGCGATCAGTAATCGGTGGCGACGCCGCCCTCGGCGACGCGACGGGCGACGAACGCGTCGAGCTCCTCCCGGATGGCCGGGTCCATGGTCGGCTCCTCGTAGGCGTCGAGGAACTTGCCGACGAGCTGGTTGGTCTTGTCGACCGCGGTGGGCGCGCCGGCTTCCTCCCAGCTCTCGTAGTTGCGCCAGTCGGAGATGAGCGGCCGGTAGAACGCGTCGCGGAAGCGGGCCTGGGTGTGCTCGGTGCCGAAGAAGTGGCCGCCCGGGCCGACCTGCTCGATGGCGTCGAGGCCGAGGGTTGCCTCGTCGACGACGACCGGCTCGAGCATCTTCACGACCATCTGGAGCAGGTCGGCGTCGAGCACCATCTTCTCGAGCGAGGCGTGGAGGCCGCCCTCCATCCACCCGGCGCCGTGCATCAGGAAGTTGACCCCGCCCATGATTGCGCCCCAGAGGGCGAAGACGCTCTCGTACGCGGCCTGCGCGTCGAGCGCATTGGCGGCGCAGACGTTCGAGCTGCGGTACGGGATGCCGTAGCGACGCGCGAGCTGGCCGCCGATCATGGCGGTGCGGACGTACTCGGGCGTGCCGAAGGCCGGCGCGCCGGACTGCATGTCGACGTTCGAGGTGAACCCGCCGTACACCGACGGAGCGCCGGGGTTCACCATCTGGAGCATTGCGATGCCGGCGAGGGCTTCGGCGTTCTGCTGCGCGAGGGCGCCGGCCAGGGTGATCGGCGCCATCGCCCCGGCCAGGGTGAACGGCGTGATGATGACGGGCTGGTTGTGGAGGGCGAACTCGATCATGCCCTGCGCCATCGGGATGTCGAGACGCAAGGGCGAGTTCGTGTTCACGATGGTGATGACCGACGGCTCGCGGTCGAGGGTCGCCTGGTCGATGCCGCGGGCGATGCGCACCATCTCCATGCAGTCGATGTTGCGCTGGCGGCCGAGGCTGTAGCACGGCATGCCCTTGTCGGTGAGCGTGAGGATGTCGTGCGAGGCCTCGAGGTGCCGGACGGAGTGGTGCAGGTCGATCGGCTCGACCGGGTAGCCCGGCACGTGGTGGATCACATTGAGCATCTGGGCCAGCTTCAGCAGGTCGCGGAAGCCCTCGCGGTCGCCGGTGCGCCGCACACCGTTGCGGTCCATGTAGTGCGGGGTGCTGGCGACCGTGCCGAAGGTGATCCAGCGGCCGCCGACGCGGACGTCGTGCGCCGGATTGCGGCTGTGCAGGGTGAACTCGGACGGCACCGTCTCGATGCTGCGGAGGATCAGCTCGCGGGGGAACCGCACCCGATGGTTCGACTCGTCGACCTCGGCGCCGGCCGCACGGACGATGCTGCGCGACTCGGGGCACATGAACTCCATGCCGATGCGCTCGAGGATCGTGAGCGACGCGTCGTGGATCGACTCGAGCTCGTCGGCCGACACGATCTCGGTGTGGTTCAGCCGCATCTGCGGCTGCTTGAACGGCAACTGCTCGGGCAGGCGCGGCCCACGGTCACTGCGCGAGCGGCCACCGCGGCGGCCGCCCTCCGAACGTGCAGCAGCGGGCGCGGCCTCGGCATCGGTCGTGTCGGTCACGGCCGGGGACACTACACCTCCGCCCTCATTCCTTGTACGACCGTCACACGAATTCGGGGGAGCTCGGTCCCCCACCCTGAACGGCCCGATCAGCTACCGGTGTGACAGCGGTCCGCCGACGTGCGGAGCGCCCCGGGTCGTGATCGCGTGTCGGGGTGAGACAGTGGCGTCGGTGGCTGAGCGGGGCGATCCTGGCAGGGTTCGTGCTCGCCATCGTCACGCACCGCGCCGAGCTTGCCGAAGCGCTGCGCGAGGTCGGCGGTCTGTCGGCGGGCTGGATCGTGGTGTTGGTCGTCCTCGGCATCGCCGGCATCGTCTCGGAGGGGGCCTATGCGAGCAGCGTCACGCCCGACCTCACCGTCGGCCAGGGCGTCCTGGTCCAGCAGACCACCGCCGCTTCGAACAACACGGTCATCGGCAGCGGGCCGGTGGCCACCGGGCTCCGCATCGCCATGCTGCGCAGCTGGTCCGTCAGCGACACGTCGATCGCGATCACCGTGGTTGCGCTCAACGTCCTCTCGGCGTACAAGCTCTGGATCGTTGCCCTGCTCACAGCACTGCTCGGGCTCGGCGGCGCCGTCGAGGGCGTCGTCGACCCACGAATCTTCCTGGCCATCGCCGTCGTCGCGGTCGTGGTGCTCACCGCCTCGACCCTGCTCTGGTGGACCCTCCTGCACCGGCCGATGGTCGTGGCCTGGCTCGCTGCACGCGTGCAGACGGTGTGGGACCGTGCGCAACGCCGGTGGGCGCGCCTGCCCGATGCCCACCTGCCCGCGGTGGTCGAGCACGCCCGTGCCGAAGCGCACCTGCTGGCTCGCGCGCACGGCGGCCGGATCCTGCTGACGTCGTTGGCCGACCAGCTGATCGGCATCGCTCGGCCGCTCGCCGTGGTGCGTGCGTTCGGGATCGATGCGGGCACGCTGTCGACGTCGCAGGTGCTCATCGCCTACGGCCTCGTCCGCCTGGCCGTTGCGCTCACCCCCGTTCCGGGCGGCATCGGCATCACCGAGGTCGGCCTCGCTGCGCTGCTCACCCGGTTCGGCGGCCCCGAGTCGACCGTGCTCGCCGCCGTCATCACCTACCGGGCGCTCACGTTCGCGTTGCCGATCGTGACCGGTGGCGTGTGCTTCGCCGTGTGGCGCTGGCAGCGTCGCCGTGTGGCGCTGGCTACGGTTCCCGACGATGACCACGATCGAGCGCATCGTCGCGACACCCGTGAACGTGCCGATGGTGGCGCCCTATCGGTTCTCGTTCGGCACACTGGCGAGCTTCACGACCACGATCGTCGAGGTGACCGACCGTGACGGCGTCACCGGCATCGGCGAGACACCCCACGGCGACCTCTCTGCACTGATCGAGGTCCTGGGGGCTCGGCTCGTCGGGCTCCCTGTCGATGCGCTGAACGAGGCTGAGGGACGCTGCGTCGGGCGGACCGGGTTCAGCCTGTGGGACGACGCAACGGCGACGCGGCGGGCGTTCGGCGGGATCGAACTCGCCCTGTGGGACCTCCGGGCGCGACGTGCGGGTGTGCCGCTGGTCGACCTGCTCGGCGGACGCGTGCGCGACTCGGTCGCGTTCACCGAGTACCTCGCGCTGCGCGAGGGCGCCGAGGACACCGTCGACGACCTGGTCGACCATGCGGTCCGCATGGCCGACGCGCACGACGCTCCCTGGTTCGAGGGCAAGCTCGGCGTGCTCGACGTCGAGACCGAGATGCACATGGTCGAACGGCTGGTGACCGAACTGGGGGAGGGACGGGTCCTCCGTCTCGACGCAAACGGGGCGTACACCGTGCCGACGGCCCGACGGGTGTGCCGTCGGTTGGCCGATCTCGGCGTCGGCTGGATCGAGGACCCGTGCCGCACCCTCGACGAGACGGCTCGGCTGCGCGCCGACGGCGTGCCGATCTCGTTCTCGACCCACGAGGTCGACCTGGTCCGCGCCGCCCGCGCCGGCGTCCCCGACGGGTTCTGCGTCGACATCGGCGAGCTGGGCGGGCTGCGACGCACACAGGACTTCCTTCGCGCCTGCGCGGCGCTCGGCACCGATTTCTGGTGCTACAGCGGCGACGCCGGCATCATGACGGCGGCCTACCTCCACCTCACGGCGTCCGAACCCACCATGATCCGCCCGCACCAGTCGCTGTTCCGCTTCACCGGCGACGTCGTGCTCGAGCAGGGCCACTTCTCACCTCGTGGCGGCGTGCTGCCCGTGCCGGACGGGCCCGGCCTCGGTGTGTCCATCGACCGGGCCGCCATGGCCCGGATGCACCGTTTGTTCCTCGACCAGGGTGCGATGGCATCCACCGACGGCGGGTACGGGGCAGCGTTCCGGCAGCAGTGACGAGCCGGCCGATGGCTGTCGATGTCAGCCGGCGTGTCAGAGCCAGTTGCGGTGCTTGAAGTTCCGGTAGAGCCCGAAGCAGGCCAGCACGGTGAGGCCCAGGACGGACGGGTAGGCCCACCGCCACTGCAGCTCGGGCATGTGCTCGAAGTTCATCCCGTAGACGCCGGCCACCATCGTCGGCACGGCGACGATCGCGACCCATGCCGAGATCTTCCGCATGTCCTCGTTCTGACGCATGCCGACCTGGGACACGTTGACGTTCAGCGCGCTGCTGAGGAGGTCGTCGAGCGTTCGGATCCGGTCACCCACGCGCAGCAGGTGATCGAGCACGTCACGGAAGTAGGCGCGCCGCTCGGCCGGCGCCGGTGAGCGCTGAGGATCGGCGAGCAACTCCAGCGCTGGCTGGAGGGGAGTCACTGCATGGCGGAACTCGAGCAATTCGCGCTTGAGGTGGAAGATCGTCGCAGCGTGTGTCGAGCTCGGCCGGTCGAAGACCTCGGCCTGGACGTCGACGATGAGATCCTCGACGTGGCGGATCACGCTCTCGTAGTCGTCGACGACACGGTCGGCGAGTTGGTAGAGCACCGCCCACGGCCCCGCACCGAGCGTCTCGTGCTGCGTCTCGAGCGACCGACGGACCTCGCCCACGGCGGTCGAATCGCCGTGGCGCACGGTGACGATGAAGTCGTCGGCCACGAACGCCATCACCTCGCCGACGGCGACGTCCTCGCGCTCCTCGACGTACTTGACGGTCTTGAGGACGACGAACCAGCTGTCGCCGTAGTGCTCGATCTTCGGACGCTGATGGGCTTCGATGGCGTCCTCGACCGCCAGCGGGTGCAGCGAGAACTCGTCGGCCGCCGCCTCGATCTCCACCGGCGTCGGGTCGGCGAGCCCCACCCACACGAAGCACGACCCATCCTTCGGGCGGTCGGCTGTCGGCGCGGCAACGTCGACCCGGTACCCGTGTTCGTAACGCGCCCGGTCGACCAGCATGAGCACCTCCTCCCGAACATCTTGCCCGATCGATGAGCCGGTCGGCCCATACCCGATCGACGGCCGGATCCGTACGGTGAACGACGTGCAGGACGACGGCCGACGACCCAGGACGCTCGCGGGGCGCGACGCCGGGTTCACCCTCGTCGAGCTCCTCGTCGTCATCGTGGTCCTCGGGGTGTTGGCGTCGATCGTGGCGTTCAGCGTCCGCGGCACGAGAGAGCAGGCCAGCGTGGCGGGATGCGCCGTCGAGCAGCGGGCGGTCGTCTCGGCGATCGAGGTGTACCAGGCACAGCATGGCCAGCTGCCTGCCGACCTCGACTCGCTGGTGCCCGGGTTCCTGTCGCGACTACCGGGGCCGGGCACGGCCACGGGTGGCGGCTCGTACGACCCGGCCGACGGCCGGTTCGACCCGAACCTCTGCTGAACCGGGCTCAGCCGCCGGCCAGCCGGGTCAACTCCGCCGCATGGGCTGCCACGGCACGGCGAGTCGCAGCGAGCGCACCGTCGATCAGGCGGAACGACGGACCCACCACGCTCACGGCTGCGAGCACCGATCCGTCGGCGCCGCGCACCGGGGCCGATACGGCGGTGATCCCGTTCTCGACGGCGTCCTCGCGCACGGCCACGCCGTCGGGGTCGACCTTGCCGACCAACGCCCGCCCCACCGCTGCACCACGCCGTGGCACCGTGTGTCCGAGCCAACTGACATGGCGCACCGAATGGCTTCCGGGCTGCATGGCGACGTACACGGCGTGTTGCTCGTCGGCGGCCTCGGCCAGGTAGGCCGACTCACCGGTCTCAGCGGCCAGCGAGGCGAGCACCGGCTCGGCCAAGCGGGGGAGTGTCGCCCTTGCAGCCAGGGTGCGAGCGATGCGGAGCAACTCGGTGCCGGGCACCCAGCAGCCGTCGTCGCGCCGTGCAGCGAACCCGGCCGCCTCGAGCGAACGCAACTGTCGGAGTGTGGTGCTGGCGCTGAGATCGACCTCGCGGGAGAGGTCGGCGAGGGCGAGCCCGGACGGATGGTCGGCGATGGCCCGCACCAGGCTCAGACCACGGTCGGTGGCCCTCGGAGTGTCCGTTGAGGAAGCTTGCGGCACGTTGCGCAGTATGGCAGTCTCTGCCGTCAGATGAAAGACATCGTTTCGCTCAACGGCACCGGCCTCACCCTCGATGACGTCGTCGCCGTCGCTCGCGACGGTGCAGTGGTGACGCTCTCGCCCGACGCGCGGGCGGCCATGCAGCGCTCTGCCGACCTCGTCGAGGGCTTCGTGTCGGGGGAGCAGCCCGTCTACGGGGTCACCACCGGCTTCGGCTCGCTCGCCAGCACGGTCATCCCGGCCGACCGCACCGCCGAACTGCAGGTCGCGCTCGTGCGGTCGCACGCCACGGGCATGGGCGACACCGTCGAGCCCGAGGTCGTGCGCGCCATGCTCCTGCTGCGGGCGCGCAGCCTCTCGCTGGCGTGCTCGGGTGCACGCCCAGCGCTCGTCGATCTCCAACTCGCGCTGCTGCAGCACGGCCTCACCCCCGTGGTG
>JBEGOE010000234.1:0-3564 GCA_041182165.1 Actinomycetota bacterium | reverse complement strand
GCCACTGCCCGAACAGGGCCTCGCAGGCCGCGGTCGCCGCCGGCCAGCCGCCGTCCAGGAATGCCGCTCCGACGAGCGCTTCGATCAGGTCGCCGGGTCGTTCTGGGACGCGTCGCAGGGTGGGGGACAGGACGTTGCGGAGGCCGGTGACATGCGAGATGCGGGCGAGCGTGCGGTCGCTGGTGATCTGTTCGCGCGCCCCGGCCAGCACGGCGACGGTGCCGGTGGACCAACGGTGGATCCAGCGGACGAGCACGGCGTCGGCGACGGCGTCGCCCAGGAACTCGAGGCGCTGGAAGTCGTTGCCGTCGCCGGCGTAGGCGGCATCGAGGAGGGTGCGGTCGCGGAAGTTCCAGCCGATGTCCAGCGGTGCCACGTCCGCACCGTAGTGGGAGTCGTCCTCGCCTGCATCCCGGATGAGGGGGTGTGTCCGTCAGAGCTGGGTCCGGTGATGGAAGGAGTGGCGATGGTGGATCAGGGTGGGCGCGACGTGGTGCGGGTGGCGGGGACGCCGATGGGCGCGGGTGCCGTGGCGGGTGTCGTCGTGGTGGCGACGTGCACGTCGTGCGGTCGGCGGGTGTGGATCGATGCGTCGCGAGAGGCGTGGGCGACGGTGGCGGGGGTCGAGTGCCTGTGGTGCTTCGTCGACGTGCAGATGACGGGCACCGGCGGGTTGGACGCGCGGACGATGGCGATGATCGACGCTGCGGTGCGTCAGGCCGAGGAGGAGTTGGCGGCCGAGGCGGCGGCGCCGTCGCTGCGGGGGTGCACGAAGTCGGCGTGCAGTCGGTGTGGGCGGGTGGTCTGGGTGAGCGACTCGTTGGTGGGCGTCGTCGACCTGTCGGCGCTGGTGTGCCCGGCGTGCGACGGTGCCCGGTGAGTCGCTGGTCGCCGTGGCAGTGGGGGTGTCCGTCAGGGCTTGGCGACCTGAGACTGCTCCCACGCCTCCGCCTCGGCACCAACGCCGCCACGCCCGCCGCCACGCCCGCTGCCGCACCTCGGCCCGGTCCTGCTGCCGCATCCGCTGCGTCTCGGTCGGTGACGGTGCGCGTGGGTGCCGGTCCTGCGGTCACGTTGGCCGACGGTGCCGCGGCAACGGGGGTCGGTTCGATGGTCGACGTGGCGATCGCGTTCGACACCACCGGCTCGATGAGCAGCAAGATCGATGGGTTGGTGGCGTGTGCGGCGGCGATGGTGCGCACGCTCGACGGCACGGGGCTCGACTGGCGGCTGACGGCGGTGCCGTTCGGTGACCTGCTGGTGTTCGGTGACACGATCGACGAGTCGTTGCCGTGGTGTGCCGATGTGGCGGTGGCCGAGGCGTCGTTGCGGTCGATGCGGCGCAACAGCGGTGGTGGCAACGACGGTGAGTCGTCGTTCGAAGCGGTGCTGGCGGCGGCGCGCAAGGTGGGCCGGCAGGGAGCGTTGCGGGTGGTGCTGCTGGTGACCGACGAGCCGCCGCTGACCGCTGCCGTGCGTGCCGAACAGGTGCTGGCCGAGCTGCGTGGCCGTGACGTGTTGTGCAGTGTGATCTCGCCGGACCGCGACGACTTCCGGTCGTTCGCCGAGATGACTGGCGGCACGTGGCTGCTCATCGGGTCGGGCGTCGACATGCGCTCGTTGGTGGAAGCGTGGGGTCACCTCGGTGGCGCCATCGCAACCAGGGTGCGCGCTGTGGTCGAGTTCGGCGGCTCACCACAGCGCGCGCTCGAGCTCGAGGCAGGTCGATGAGCGACCCGCGTGACCCGGACGGCCTGTACGAGGTGTTGGGGGCGTCGCCCGATGCATCGGCCGAGGAGTTGCGTGACGCGTACCGACGCGAGGCCTTCCGTTGGCACCCCGACCGCTGCGATCACCCGGCAGCCGAGGGCCGGATGCAGCGCATCAATGCAGCGCGGGATGTGTTGCTCGACCCGATGCGCCGTGCCGCGTACGACGCCGAGGCGGCCAGCGTGGTGCGGGTGTGGTGCGACGTGCCGGTGGTCGACGTCGGTGTGGTCGATGTGGGCGCCGAGCGGGTGGTGATGGTGCCGGTGCGGTTCAGCGGCGACCCGGCGCGGGTGGGCGTGGTCGAGGTGCCGCGTCCTGCCGGCCCGTGGTGGTCGCTCGAGGTGGTGGCACCCGCAGCGACCGACGATGCCGACGTGCTGCTGATCGTTCGTGTCATGGTGCGACCGCGCACAGCGCAGGTGCTGCGCGACACGGTCGAGGTAGTGGTCGCCGGCGAGCGCGTGTTGGTGCACCTCGCGTGCCAGGCCGTGGTGCCACGCACGACGGTGTGGTCGAGCGGGTTCCGGCGCTGGTGCCGGGTGTCCGCGTTCGGTCTGCTCGCGTGCCTGTGGTTCGTGCCGTCGATGCTGGGCCCGCTGAGCCTGGTTGCCTCCGCATCGCAGCCCACGGCGACGCTGCGTGGTGCGCTGCTGGTGGGTGTGACGGTGCTGGTGGGTGTGCTGGCGTGGGCGACGCAGGGGTTCGCTCGTGGCAGCCGCGGGGCACAGGTGATGGCCGGCGCGGTCGCTCTGCCGGCATCGGCGGTGCTGGTGCTGTGGTTGCTCGCCGTGGTGGCGGCGGTCGTCGTGTTCGTCGTGGCGTTGGTGGTCGTCGGCTTGGTCGTTTCGGCCCTCATCGGCTGAGCGGGAGTGGTTACGATGCCGAGAATGGCTCGGGTACGTCAGGCCGAACGCGAGTTGATGGAGGCCGACGAGCTCGCTGACCGCGCCGTCGCCGGAGACCGGGCCTGTTGGGACGAGTTGCACGTGCGGTTCTCGCCGATGATCGAGGGGTTTGCCCGCCGTTACTGCAACCAGCTCGGCCATCGCCGGCCGGCGGTGTCGAAGGGCACCGGCTCGTGCCCGGGTTGGTCGTGTGATCGGGCGTTCGCGAGTGCTTACACGGTGCTGTGCCGTCGTTCGCTGGGCGACCCGCCGGGTGTCGACCAGCGCACCGTCGGCCGCCTGCCGGTGTGGGCTGCCCGGAACTACGACGACAACGCGTTCGCGAAGGCGATGCACCGCGAGTTACGAGCCGAGGGACGGATGACCGACATCTTCCGTGCCTGGTGCGCCGACCGCGGGCTGCCGCAACGCCCGAGGGTGACCGGCGCGATCGCTCAGCGGCTCGATGGTGCCGTGCGTGCGTCGGGAGAGAGGATCATCGGTGGCGAACGGCCCGATGCCGTGAACTGGTCGCAACGCTGGCTGGAGGCGTTGCACTGGGATGCCGCGCAGACCGGTACGGCCGACGTGATCGACGGCGATCGTGTGCAGCGCCATCTGGCGCGCGCGAGCGACGACGTCATGGCCATCGAGTCGATGACGTTCCTGCAGTTGGCGCATGCCGTCGACTCCGACGTTGCCACCCACGCGCCGGACATCCACAACGACTACCTGGGCGCGGCGAGGGATCAGACACGCAGCCACGCCAGCCTCGACGAGGTCGACCGGTGAACCCGTTCGAACGCCCCGAGCCGTGGTTCCCCGCTGATGTGATGGACCTCGACGGCCAGATGTTGGGACTGGGTGTGCAGGTACAGGCCCGTGTGGGTCGCCGGGGAGTCCAGGGCGA
>JBEGOE010000233.1:0-3429 GCA_041182165.1 Actinomycetota bacterium | reverse complement strand
GACGTCGCCGAGCGTCGGGCCGTCGCCGACCGGCGGCAGCGATGCGGGCGCCGAGTCGCGCACATCGTCGAGCCTGACCTGCTCGACCCGTTTTCCCACGGCGGCGGCCACCACGGTCACGCCGGCTGCGCTGCCCGCGGTGACCATGAACCGGCGACGGTCCCACCCGTTGGGCGCACGCGACGGGCCGGGCACCTCGGTGGGGGCATCGCCGCGACGGACGAGGCGGGTGAGATGCCGGACGAGGGCAGCGCCGACGACGGCGCCGACGAGGGCGGGCGCTGCAGCCGAGGCGCCCTGGCCGGGACGGCCCACGGCGATGACCGCACCGATCAGACCGAACACGGCCATCGCTACCGGCCCGACGACAGGCCGTCGCCGGGCGAGGGCGCCGACCACCATGCTCAGCACGGCGATGGTGAGCACCATGCCCACGCGCAGCGCCGTCTTGTCGTTCGTGCCGAACCAGTCGATGGCGAGCGTCTTGAGCCATGCGGGCGTGTGGTCGATGAACTCGCTGCCGACCGCGTTCAACGGCGTGTCGACGTCGATGACCTCGGCGACGAACAGCCCCGTTGCGATGGCGGCGGCCGCAGCCACGACACCACCGACGGGGCCGGCCCATGCGGGTGCGGCCGGGGCGTCGGCCCGAGGGGCAGCCGCGTCGATCTCGAGGTGATCGTTCACGATGTCAGTCCGGAGCCGCGGCCGCCGGTGGATGTGACCGTCAGCGGGCTGCGAGCGGCGTGTAGTCGCGGGCGGCCGAGCCGGCGTACCACTGACGCGGGCGGCTGATCTTCTGGTCCTTGTCCTCGAGCAGTTCCTGCCAGTGGGCGAGCCAGCCGACGGTTCGGGGGATCGCGAACAGGACGGTGAACATCGCCACCGGGAAGCCGAGTGCCTGGTAGATGAGGCCGGAGTAGAAGTCGACGTTCGGGTAGAGCTTGCGGTCGATGAAGTACGGGTCGCTGAGGGCCGTCTCCTCGAGCTTGAGCGCGATGTCGAGCAGCGGGTTCTTGCCGGTGACCTCGAACACGTCGTACGCCGTCTTCTTGATGATGGTGGCCCGCGGGTCGTAGTTCTTGTAGACGCGGTGGCCGAAGCCCATGAGGCGGCTGCCCTTGCCGCTCTTCACGTCCTCGATGAACGCCGGCACGTTCTCGATCGAGCCGATGTCGGCCAGCATCCGGACCACGGCCTCGTTGGCGCCGCCGTGGAGGGGGCCGTAGAGCGCCGACGCAGCCGACGCTGCGGCCGAGTAGGGGTCGGCGTGGCTCGAGCCCACGATGCGCATCGCCGTGGTGCCGCAGTTCTGCTCGTGGTCGGCGTGGAGGATGAACAGCACGTCCATGGCCCGCTCGAGGCGGGGGTCGACCTCGTAGTCGCCGACCTTCCACATCATGTTGAGGAAGTTGGCGGGGAAGCTGAGGTCGTTGTTCGGGTAGACGAACGGGAGGCCCACCGAGAAGCGGTAGCACATGGCTGCGAGCGTGGGGGACTTTGCGATGAGGCGCAGGATCTGCTTGTCGCGGCTGCCCTTGTCGTGGATGTCCTTGGCGTCGTTGTAGAACGTGCCCAGCGCAGCGAGCGAGCTGACGAGCATGCCCATCGGGTGGGCGTCGTAGTGAAAGCCGTCCACGAAGCGCTTGCGCATGTTCTCGTGGATGAACGTGTGGTGCGTGACGTCGTGGGTCCACTGGTCGAGCTGCACGGGGGTGGGGAGCTCGCCGTTCAGGAGCAGGTACGCCACCTCGAGGTAGGTGCTGTGCTCGGCGAGCTGCTCGATCGGGTAGCCGCGGTAGCGAAGGATGCCGGCGTCGCCGTCGAGGTAGGTGATCGCGCTCTTGCAGGCCGCGGTCTGCATGTAGGCGGGGTCGTAGATGTAGAGCGACGGATCGAGCTCGCGCACGGCCGAAGCGGGGAAGACACCGTCGGTGATCGGGACCGTGACGGTCTTTCCGGTTCGGTCGTCGGTGATGGTGATGGTGTCGGGCACGTTGCTCCCTCGGTTGACACGAATGAAAGTCGGGGCTTGCTCCCCGGCGCCTGAGACTAGTGGTGACGTCGCCGCGCAACACCACGAACGTTGTCGGCCTCGGCCCGGCAACCAGCAATGTGACGCGTGACACACTGCCCTCTCAGAGAGGTCACAGGGTGCCGATGGATGGTGTGACGTGTCCGGTGACGTCGTGTCACCGGCACAGACGAGGAGCACGTTCCCATGACGGCAAACACCACCAACACCAACAGCTACACCACCCGCACCGGCCGCCGCCGCATCGCCCAGATCCTCGGCGGCTCTGCCGTCGTGGCAGCCCTCGCACTCTCGTCGGGTGTCGCTCACGCCGACGACAGCGGCACGGGCGCCGCCAAGCAGGCCCGTCTCCAGAAGGTCTGTGCCAAGGTGCCGAGCTTGGAGACCAGGGTCGCCACGGCGATCACCCGTCTGCAGGGTGACGCCTCGGTGAAGGGCTCGCTCGCTGCGCTGCAGGCGCAGATCGACAAGGCAACAGCTGCCGGACGTACCCAGGCGGTGGCGGCGCTCCAGAACCGGCTGTCGACGCGCACCAAGACGCTGGCGGTGCTGCAGGACAAGCAGCAGCGTCTCGTCCTGATCGCCCAGACCTGCGCCGACCAAGGCCTCGGCGCCTGATGCGGCCGTCTGTGCTCGCAGCCCTGCTGGCGGTGGTGGTCACCATCGCAGCCACGGGCTGCGCGTCGGGTGGCGCCGCCGAGGTGCCCTCGACGACCGCTGCCGCCGTCACACTCCCGCCCACGACGGTTCCGGCCGAGACCACGACGGTTCCGGCGGTGGCGGTTGCAGCCGAGACCACGACAGTGCCGGCCGAGACCACGACAGTGCCGGCCGAGACCACGATGGTGCCGGCCACGCCGACGGTTCCGGCCACGCCGACGGTTCCGGCCACGCCGATGCCGGTTCCGGCCGCGACGATCAGCGGCATCAGCGACGCTCAACTCGAGGAGCTCGAGCGGGCGATCGCCGAGATCGACCAGATCATCTCGCAGGCGGCCACCGAGATCGCCCAGGGCTGAGGCGACGTGACCGCCCCGGCGCAGGGAACCGTGGTCGTCGTCGAGGATGACGAGGCCGTGAGGTCGGCGGTCCAGCGCGGCCTGCAGATGCACGGGTTCGACGTGCGCGCCGTCCCCGATGCCGAGCAGGCGCTCGTCGAGGTGGCGCGCCGTCGACCTACGCTGATGGTGGTCGATGTCGGGCTGCCCGGCATGTCGGGCATCGACCTGTGTCGGAGGCTCCGTGACCTCGAGGTCGACACCCCGGTGCTCGTGCTCTCGGCGAGAGATCAGGTGGGGGACCGGGTCGCCGGACTCCAGGCTGGCGCCGACGACTACCTCGTCAAGCCGTACGCGCTCGACGAGCACGTGGCCCGCCTGCAGGCGCTCCAGCGC
>JBEGOE010000232.1:0-2747 GCA_041182165.1 Actinomycetota bacterium | reverse complement strand
GCTGGGCCGAGGTCCAGCCCAGCCGTGCGCTCGAGGCCACGGGGTCGCTCATCCGTGCCACCAACGCCTACCTCGTGGCGAACGAGCCGTGGCAGGCCGAGCCCGGCTCAGCGGTCGTTGCCGGCCTGGGCGACGCGCTCGAGGCACTCCGCATCGTGTCGGTCATGGCCTCACCCGCGCTGCCGTCCACCTGCCAGATCGTGTGGGAGCGCAGCGGGCTCACCGGTCGGGTGGCCGACCAGCGCCTGCCCGAGGCGGCCGCCTGGGGCGGCTATCCCGGCGGCCTCACGGTCACCAAGGCCGAGCCGCTCTTCCCACGGAAGTAGGCCGGGCATGGTCGAGCTGATCGACAGCCACTGCCACCTCTACGACACGCGGGGCGCCGACCTCGACGTCGTCATCGCCGCTGCACGCGCCGCAGGGGTGGTCCAGATGGTGAACGTCGGCTGCGACGCCGCCACCACGGCGGCGGCGATCGAGATCGCCGCCGCGCACGAGGGTGTCTTCGCCACCGCCGGGCTGCACCCGCACGAGGCGATCCACGGCATCGAGACGATCCTCCCGTTCCTCGACGACCCTCGCGTCATCGCGATCGGCGAGGCCGGCCTCGACCACCACTACGACTTCTCCCCGCCTCAGGCGCAGCGCGCCGCGTTCGCGGCACAGATCCAACTCGCCCACGAACGAGACCTGCCGCTGGTGATTCACACCCGCGAGGCATGGGCCGAGACCTTCGACATCCTGGCCGCCGAGGGCGTGCCCACCCGCACCATCTTCCACTGCTTCAGCGGCGGCCCCCACGAGGCGCGTCGATGCCTCGACCTCGGCGCATACCTGTCGTTCAGCGGCATCGTCACGTTCAAGACAGCGGTCGACCTGCAGGCCGCCGCGCTGCTCTGCCCGCTCGACCGACGCCTCGTCGAGACCGACAGCCCGTACCTCGCGCCCGTGCCCCACCGCGGCCGCACGAACCAGCCCGGCTTCGTCACCCACGTGGCGGAGTTCATCGCCCGACTGAGCGACACCCCCTTGGATGACGTCGCCGCGGCGTCGGTGGCGGCGACCCGGCAGGCGTTCCCAGCCCTCGCGCACCCTCGCTGACCTGCGTCAGGGCCACTACCTGGGGCGTTGCCTTGCCAATCGGCCGCAATGTTCGTAGCCTTTTCGTGATGGACGTCCACGAGCGGAGGCGGATCGTGCTCGCGAGCGCGCTCACACTCGTCGCGCTCCCTGCGATCTGGTTGCTCGACCGGGACGATCCGGCTGCCTCACCCAACGTCGCAGTGGTCGGGGTGCCCGCACCGAACGTCACCGCCGTCGCCACCGCGGCCACCCCGGTCACGGCGTCACCCGAGACGCCGGTGTTCCTCGACCCCGATGGCGCAGCACAGGCGGCACCCGTGGTGGCCAGCGCGGCGACGGCCGAGCCCGCAAGCACGAACGAGATCACCGGCATGGGCACCTTCAAGCGCTTCGAAGGCGCCACCTCGCCGTCGTGCACCGTTCCGACGGCGCCCGGCGGAGCGCTCATCACGGTCACCAACGTCGACAACGGCCTGTCGCTCACCTGCACCAACAACCTCGGCATCACCACCCTCGCCGGTGTCATCGTCACCATCGACACCGACGTGTACGTCACGATCGCCGACCTCGTCGACTCGCCGGTCCCCGTGCGCGTCGACTGGTGACCGGTGCTCTCGCGCCCTGACGTCAACCGACTCCTCGCCGACCACGGTCTCGCACCACGACGCGACCTCGGCCAGAACTTCGTCGTCGACCCGAACACCGTGCGGCGCATCGCCCGCCTGGCGGATGTGGGCCCGGGCGATCGTGTGATCGAGATCGGCCCGGGCCTCGGCTCGCTCACCCTGGCCCTCGCCGAGACCGGCGCCAGGGTGAGGGCGATCGAGGTCGACCGCGGCATCGTGCCCGTGCTGCGCGAGGTTGTCGCCGACCACCCGAACGTCGACGTCATCGAAGCCGACGCGATGGAGCTCGACTGGGACGACGTGCTCGACGGCGAGACCGGGTGGGTGCTCGTCGCCAACCTCCCCTACAACGTCGCCACCCCGTTGATCTGCGACATCCTCGACGGCGTGCCCGCCATCGAGCGGATGCTTGTCATGGTCCAGCGCGAGGCTGCCGACCGCTTGTGCGCCGCCCCCCGCAGACCTGCGTACGGCGCGGTGTCGGTGAAGGTCGCGTACTGGGCAACTGCTCGCATCGCCGGCACCGTGCCGGCCAGCGTCTTCGTGCCGAGACCGAACGTCGAGTCGGCCCTCGCATCGATCACGCGGCGCCCGACACCGGCCACCGACGCCGACCCCGACGCGTTGTTCACCCTCGTGCGCACGGCGTTCGGCCAGCGTCGCAAGATGCTGCGCCGCTCGCTGGCCGGCACGGTGGCGCCCGAGGTCTTCGACGCCGCCGGCATCGACGCCCAGCGCCGGCCGGAGGAGCTCGACGTGGTCGAGTGGGGCAGGCTCACCACCGCCTGGGAGGCACACCGAGATGCCGATCGTTGAAGCGCCGGCGAAGCTCACCCGATCCCTGCGCATGACCGGCCTGCGCTCCGACGGCTACCACCTGATCGATGCCGAAATGGTCACCCTCGAGCTCTGCGACGTCCTCGACATCGACCCAGACGGCGAGGGCCTGCTCGGCATCGGGCCATTCTCGGCCGGGATGCCGCTCGACGGCTCGAACCTCGTCGCGAAGGCGCTCGTGCTGGCCGGCCGGACCGCCGG
>JBEGOE010000231.1:0-3538 GCA_041182165.1 Actinomycetota bacterium | reverse complement strand
CACGCAACGTCGGTGGTGGGGGAGCGAGCCTCGGCGCGGCGATCTGCGCGGCCGCCGCCGCGGGCGTGCACCCCGACATCGAGACGGCCGCCGCGGCCATGGCCGCGCGCCGCGAGTCGTTCCGGCCCGATGCAGCGAACGGCGCGGTCTACGACCGCATGGCCCACACCGTGTACCACGACATCCGCAATCACACCGACGCGCTGTTCGAGCGCGCCTACCCGATCTTCCACTGAACCCGAGCCCCGAAGGACCATCATGGCACTCCCCGCCGAAGCCGTCGTCGAACACCTCCTGCAGATCCTGCCCGCCGACCGCGTCGTCACCGACGAACAGACGCTGCGTGAGCGGAGCATCGACAACTTCCGCAAGCTGCAGGCGATCTTCGGCGTGTTCACCATGACCCGGCCGGCCGCGGTCGCGATGGTGGCGTCCACCGCCGAGGCCGCAGCGGTCCTGAAGTTCGCCGACGAGCACGGTGTGAACGTGGTGTCGCGCACCGGCGGCACGGCGACGGAGGGCGGCCTCGAGACGCAGGTCGAGAACTCGATCGTGCTCGACGGCTCGCTGATGAACGAGATCATCTCGATCGACCCGTACAACATGCAGGCGACGGTCGGCTGCGGCGTGCCGCTGCAGATGCTCGAGGACCGCTGCCGCGAGGTCGGGCTGACCACCGGTCACTCGCCGCAGTCGAAGCCGATCGCCAGCATGGGCGGCCTCGTCGCCACGCGCAGCATCGGCCAGTTCTCGACCCTGTACGGCGGCATCGAGGACATGGTCGTCGGCTGCGAGGTCGTGTTCCCCGGTGGCATCGTGTCGCGCATCAAGAACGTGCCGCGCCGCGCCGCCGGTCCCGACATCCGCCACATCGTCATCGGCAACGAGGGCGCCCTCTGCTTCATCAGCGAGGTGACGGTGAAGCTGTTCCCGTACCTGCCCGAGAACAACATCTTCCTCGGCTGGACGCTGAAGAACATGAAGGAGGGCTTCGAGGTGCTGCGCGAGGTGATGGTGGCCGGCTACAAGCCGTCCGTCGCCCGCCTGTACGACCCCGAGGACGGCCAGCTCCACTTCTCACACTTCGCAGCGCCCGACGACTGCATCGTGCTGTTCATGGCCGAGGGCAACGCCGGCATCGCCAAGGCCACCGCCGAGGGCATCCGCGAGATCGTCGCCAGGCACCCGGCCTGCGCGCCGGTCGACAGCCAGCTGATCTCCGACTGGTTCGACGACCTCGTGTGGGGCCCCGACAAGGTGACCCGCGAGGACGACCGCATCCGCACCACGCGCAACGTGAACCGCACCACCGAGATCTCCGCCGACTGGAGCTCGATCAACGAGATCTACGAGTCGGCGCTCGCACGCATCCGCGCCGAGATGCGCGGCATCACGCTGCTGGGCGGTCACTCGTCGCACAGCTACATCAACGGCACGAACATGTACTTCAACTATTTCTACGACATCGACTGCGCACCCGAGGACGAGAACGACGAGTTCTACCTGCCGATCATCTCGATCATCGTCGAGGAGACCTTGCGCTTCGGTGGCTCGATCGTGCACCACCACGGCATCGGCAAGGCACGGGCCCCGTGGGTGCGCGACGAGTACGGCTCGTCGTTCGTGATGCTCGAGCGGCTCAAGCGGGCGTTCGACCCGAACAGCATCATGAACATGGGGACGATCATCCCGCGTTAAACGTCCGCCTTGGAGACGGAGCGTCGTGCGTCGCATGATGACGCGATGCGCTTCGAGAACCAGGTCCTGTTCGTCACCGGCGGCGCGAGCGGCATCGGCCTCGCCACCGCCCAGCGGGTTGTCGCCGAGGGCGGTCGCGCCGCGCTCGTCGACCTCGACCTCGAGCGTGCCCAGGCCGCGGCGGCGACGTTGCCGGGCTGCATCGGCCTCGCCGCGAACGTCGCGGATGAGGCCGCCGTCGCCGCAGCGGTGGCCGCGACGGTCGAGCAGTTGGGTGGCATCGACCTCGTCCTCGCCGCTGCCGGCCATGCCGAGTTCGGCCCGATCGCCGAGTGGGACACGGCGCGCTTCAACAAGATGATCGAGGTCCACCTCGGCGGCACGTTCAACGTCTGCAAGTACACCCTGCCCGTGCTGAAGGCCCGCGGCCGTGGCGCGATCGTCACCATCGCGTCGACCGCCGCCTTCGCGGCCAACCGCAACAACTCGCCCTACGGCGCGGCGAAGGCTGCCATCAGCGGGTTCACCCGTCAGATCAGCCTCGAGGCGCTGCCCGAGGTGCGCGTGAACTGCGTGGCACCCGGTCGCACCATCACCGGCATGACGTCGCCGCTGATGGTCGCCCGCGGCCACGACATGGTCGAGGGCGAGAAGATCTTCGCCCAGCCGGTACCGATGGGCCGCATGGCGCGGCCCGAGGAGCTCGCCGCGACGATCTGCTTCTTCCTCAGCGAGGACTCGTCGTTCGTGATCGGGCAGACGCTGCTGGCCGACGGCGGCGAATCGGTCGTCTAGCGCCGCGTCGGGCAACGTTCGCGCTGTCGCCTACCGGCGCCACTGCCACCCGCCGCCCCCGACACGCTCCATCAGGCAGTGCTGGTCTCTCTGGCTCAGGTCGGCGCGGCAGCGGCCCGACCTTTGGCGCGATGTGGCGGTGTGCAACCGGATCACGGCAAAGGTCGGACCTTCGCCGCAGGTCGTCCAGGTCGTGCAGGCCATCTAGCCCAGCAGGTCGACGGCGATGTCGTCCCAGAGCCGGTGCATCAGCGCCAGAGAGTGCACGTCGACTCGCTCGTTCGCGGCATGGAACATCGCCACGTAGTCGTCGAAGGTGAGCTCTCGCGAGAACAGCCCGTAGCCGTACGAGGTGGCGCCCTGGCGCCGGTAGAAGCGGGCGTCGGTGCCGCCCGGCGTGATCGCCGGCACGCATCGCGCATCGGGGTACACGGCCGCCGATGCACGCTCGATGGAGGTCCACAGTGGGGACTCGACCGGCGACGCGGTGGCCGGCCACTCGTCGCCGATCATGTGGATCTCGACGCTGTCGGCCAGCTCGCCCAGCAGGTCGTGCAGCAGGCGCAGGACGTCATCGGCGGTCTGGCCGGGCAGCGTGCGGATGTCGACCTCGAGCTCGACGCTGCCGGGGATCGTGTTGGTCTTGCCGTCGGCGCGCAGCACGTTCGGTGAGATCGTGAGGTGCGTACACGCATGGCAGTCGGCGGCGAAGCCCCGGTCGGGGTGCGACGCGGCCCAGTCGGCGATCGCCGTCGGGTCGAGCAGGATCCGCTCGAGCTCGGGCTCGAAACCCATGGCGGCGACGTATGCGCGCCAGGTGTCGTGGATCTGACCGAGCGGCCGGTACCCCGCCAGGCGGCGCACCACCTCGGCGGCCTTCACCAGCGCGTTGTCACCCATGATCGGCGTCGAGCCGTGCGCCGCCACACCGTGGACCACGAGCCGGCACCAGGCGGCACCCTTCTCGGCCACGAGCACGGGCAGGCGCATGCCGCCCGGTGTGTGCAGCGGGGTGCCGCCGCACTCGGTGAGGACGTAGTCGGCC
>JBEGOE010000230.1:0-3779 GCA_041182165.1 Actinomycetota bacterium | reverse complement strand
GGCGTCGAGCGCGCCGTCGACCTCGCGTCGGGCGGGATCGATCGCGTCCGGGGCGCGGGCTCGCCGGTGTCGACGGTCTCGAGCATCCGGTGCGCCTTCCGCGACGGCGACGTGGAGGTCGACCTCGTGACGCCGCGCCGCACGGCGGGCTGGGCCTTCACCGACCCGACGGTCGACGGCTTCGTGCGCATGATCGACGGCGTCTGCACCGCGATCGACAGCCTCACCCCTCAGGAGTGCACGAGGCCCGTGCTGATCGACGCGCCGCTGCGGCTGAGCGAACTGCTCGATCAGCCGAACAAGGCCACCGACGCGCAACAGGCGGCCATCGGCCGCCTGTTACACCGCATCGACGAACGCGGCGTGACCGCCGCATGGGCTCAGCTCAGACCGTGAGCACCGTGCAGGCACTGATGCCGGGTGCGCCGTACACGTGCGTGAAGCCCGTGGTGGCGTTCTCGACCTGGCGGGCGCCGGCGCGACCCTGCAGCTGCAGCACGCTCTCGTACACCTGACGCAGGCCCGACGCACCGATCGGCTCGCCGTTGGCGATGCAACCGCCGTCGGTGTTGATGGGCAGGCGGCCACCGATGTTGGTCTCGCCCTCCTGGATCATGCGCTCCTGCTCGCCGTCCTCGCACAGGCCGCACTCGGCCATGTGCATGATCTCGGCGCCGCTCTCGGTGTCCTGCACCTGGGCGAACGAGATGTCCTTCGGCGACACGCCGGCCATCTCGAACGCCGCCTTCGCAGCACCCACCGACGGGCTGTTGCCACGGTCGGGTGACAGCCACGAGTTGAACACCTCGAAGCTGCCGAACGGGCGGCTGCGCAGCACGGCGGACTTCAGGTACACGGGACGGTCGGTGTACTCCTTGGCCTTGTCGGCCCGGGCCAGCACCAGTGCCACACCGCCCTCGCCGGGCGAGCAGAACATGTACTGCGTCAGCGGGTCGCTGAGCATCGCCGCGTCGAGGACCTCGTCCTCGCTCATCGGCTTGCGGCGCCACGCATTCTCGTTCAGCGAGCCGTTCGCGAAGTTCTTCACCGACACCTTGGCGAGCGTGCTGCGCGTGATGCCGTGCTGGTGCATGTACCGCTGGATCTTCATCCCGAAGAACTGGGTGGTGAGCATGAGGCCCGAGTCGCCGTACCACTTGCCCAGGCCGAACGAGGCGGGGTCCGGGTCGAAGGCGCCGCGCGGGTGCTTGTCGAAGCCGATCGCCATGACGACGTCGGCGGCGCCGGCCTTGATCGAGTTGTACGCACTGATGAGCGCACTGCCACCCGTGGCACAGCCGTTGGCGACGTTGATGAACGGCAGGCCGGTGAGGCCCAGCATGCTCACCATCGTGTCGGCGTTGCCGGCAGCGGACGAGCCGCCGAACGCGTACTGGATGTCGGACCACTCGACCTTCGCGTCGGCCATGGCGGCACGGGCCGCGATGGCGCCCTGCTCCATGCCACTGATGTCGTGGCGGCCGAAGGGGTGGATGCCGATGCCGACGATCGCGACGTCATCGCTCATGCTGCTGCTCCGTTCTGCTGGGTCGCCACGGGGGCGAATGCGTACGTGAGGACCTCGCGGCCCTCCGGGTCGGTGGTGAAGGGGACGACGACGAGCTCCATCTCCATGCCGATGCTGAGCTGCGCCGGATCGTTCACGGTGAGGCGCGACTCGACGATCACCTCGTCGGCCAGCTGGACGTACCCGACGCCGTAGGGCACGAAATCCTTGGGGCTCTCGGTGCCGAGGTACGGCGGATTCTTGGGCGGGAAGCCCTGGATCGTCCAGCTCCACAGCGTGCCGCGCCGGGGCAGCAGCACCTGCTCGACCACGCGGGAGGCCGTCTTGGGGCACGCCGTCGACTCGGGGAAGACGGTGACGCCGCTCTCGGGGAAATGGCTGCCGATGAGCTGCGGTTCGTCGGACGGCCAGGTGAACAGGCCGTCGGCCACCACTCGTTGCTCTGTCATGTCTGCATCGTCGCACGTACGCTCCTCCATCGATGAAGTGGACCGTGCACGGCGAGCGAATGATCTACGAGAGCCCGTGGGTGAGCCTTGCGCTGGCCGACATCGAGATCCCGGGCGGCGAACGCTTCGAGCACCACGTCATCCGCATGCCCGCCGAGGCGGCCGGCACCGTCGTGCAGGACCCCGACCGAGGCGTGCTCCTGCTGTGGCGGCACCGGTTCACCACCGACACCTGGGGCTGGGAGGTACCCGCCGGCCGCATCGACGAGGGCGAGACACCAGCCGGTGCTGCGGCGCGCGAAGCCGAGGAGGAGACAGGCTGGCGGCCGGGCCCGGTGCGCCTGCTCACGTCGTACTTCCCGCACAACGGCAGCAGCGACGCCTGCTTCCACCTGTTCGAGGCCGACGGGGCCGAGCACATCGGCGAGCCCACCGACCCCAGCGAGAGCGAACGGGTCGAGTGGGTGCCCCTCCACCTGCTGCGCGCCGAGATCGCCGCCGGCCGGGTACGTGACGGCCTCTCCCTCACCGCACTCCTGTGGTGGCTCGCGTTCCGCCCGGCCTGACCGCACCCGTTCCTCCGTTGCGCCGGCAGCCGCCGCGCCCGGGGCCGTCGCGCTGAGGCCGTTGCACTGGCGTAGATTCGACGGTACCGATCCTCGTTCAGGGTCGCTGTCGTCGGGAGGGACGTGAACGTGACCGTGAAGATGGACGTGAAGAGGCTCCTCATGGGAACCGTGGCAATTGCCGGGCTGCTGGTCGCGTCGTGCGGCGGCGGCAACGATGGCGGAGCATCGACGTCGCAGGTCGACCAGGTCCTCGACAACGTGGCGAAGGCGGTCGCTGCCGAGGGCGGCACCCTCGACCGCGACTGCGCCAAGGCGCAGCTCGACACGATGAACGCAGCCGATCTCGCCACGCTCGCCACGGCGGCCGTCGACCAGGATGTCACCCTCAGCGACGAGGGCGAAGCCCTCGGTGACGCGTTGGCCGCCTGCATCGCACCGCCCACCGAACCATCGCCAGCACCCGCCGACACAGCACCCGTCGACACGGCGGACAGCGCGACCACCGGCGACACCATCGACGTCACCGGGATGAGCACCGACGAGCTCCGCGAGCAGCTGATCACGCTCGTCAGCGGCAGCCTCGCAGGGATGACCGTCGACGAGCAGTGCGTCCGTGAGGCCGTCGGCAAGCTGTCCGACGACGACCTGCGCGCCATCGTCGCCGCCGGCCAGGACGGCGACCCGACCGTCAGCGCCGAGGCCGACGCGATCGGCGCCTCGCTCGTCGAGTGCGTCACCGACTTCGGCGACGAGCTCGACACCTCGGGCACCGGCCCGATCCCGGACGGCATCGCGATGACCGACGCACTCATCGACCTGTTCGTCGACCAGATCGAAGCGACCGGCTTGCAGGCCGACCGGCCGTGCATCGAGCAGGCCCTCGCAGGCATCGACGTCGCTCAGCTCGCCGGCGTGATGAACAACAGTGAGCTGATGTCGACCCTCAGCGCCTGCATCACGCCCTGAGGCCCGACGCTCAGCGGCGCATCAGGGTGCCGGCGAGGAAGCGCTTCAGCACCGCCACGGCGTCCTCGTGGCGAAGCGAGTCGCCCGTCTGATCACTGAACCGTGCGAGGCCTGACAACACCGCGTTCAGCAGGTCTTCCAGCGCGGCCGGTGACCCACCATCGGCGAGCTCACCGCGCTCGGCGGCGCCGAGCACGATGCGATGCAGAAAGCCGGTGCTCGTGACGCGGCCACGCTGCATGACGGCGCGGAGCTCGGGGTGCCGTT
>JBEGOE010000229.1:0-3508 GCA_041182165.1 Actinomycetota bacterium | reverse complement strand
GCACAGTGGTTCACCGATGCGGCAGCACCGGGCGACCAGCTGTACGTGATGTGCGTCAGTGCCGCCGTGTACGGCAACGCCGACATCGACCCGCCGTACCCCTACCTGTGGTGGGACGGCGTCCGGCAGATCCCCGGCGCCGCCGACCGGCTCGCCGACATGCTCGCCGGCAGCGGGCGGCCACGGTTCCTCGCCACCTTCCAGGCCCCCGCATCGTGCGATGCCTCCGGCCGGGTCGACGAGCTGGTGCGCCAGCACTACGTGCGCCGGACCGTCGTCGACGGCGTGGCGATCCTCGAGGCCCGGCCATGACGCCGCGGTCCGGGTCGTCCGGCGCGACGGCGGGATGACAACCTCGCTGCAACGACACTGTCAGGGGAGGCACCGATGTCCGACGACACCAGCATCGATTACGAGGACCTCACGGAGATGCGGCTGCAGCCGCACGAGGTCGACGAACTGGCCGCTGCCGGCGGCGAGTGCGTCTTCTCGTGGACGACGACGGACGGGTTCCCGGTCGGTGTCGTGGTCGCGTTCGTGTACCGCCACGGGAAGTTCTGGACCACGTGCGCCGAGCGCCGCAAGCGGGTGCCCGCCCTGCGCCGTCGCCCGCAGTCCGGCGTCGTCATCAACCGCGACGGCAAGACCGCCTCGTGGAAGGGCAACTCCACGGTCCACGCGCCCGGCGACCCGGGCTTCGACGAGTTGAAGGCCTGGTTCTACCCGGCCCTGTCGCGGCTCGAGCTGCAACCCGACGATCCGTACCGGCAGAGCTTCGCCAAGTTCCTCGACTCGCCCCACCGGGTGATCATCGAGACCGACGCAACGCTGGTCGTCGGCTTCGACACCGCACGGTTCCATCGCTTCACCGCCGAGGCGATCGCAGCCGGTCGCGGCGCCTGACCCGACCACTGCGGGACGGACGGTTCGTCCGCGCCTGCGCCGGTCGGCCAACATCCGTCGATGACCGAACAACGAGTGTCCGCCAGCCGTCGCATACGAGCCTCAGCGCATGCGCTGTTCGAGATCGTCGCCAGCCCCCAGGGCCACGTCCGCATCGATGGGTCGGGCATGCTCGACGCTGCACCCGACGCTCAGCCGCTCACGTCGGTGGGCGACGTGTTCGACGTCGACATGGACCGGACACCGCTGAACGACATCCCCGGCCTGGTGAAGTACACCGTACGCAACACCGTCACGCAGATCGTTCCGGACCACCTGGTGGAGTGGACGATCGGCCCCGTCGACCAGCCTCCCTTCGGCCACGTGTACGGCTGGCGGCTCGACGCGGTGAGCGACACCGAGACCGACGTCACCAACTACTGCGACTGGACGAACATCACGCCCGAACTGCGTGCGCTTCGCCCCGACTGGCCGATCGTCCCGGTCGAGATGCTCGAGCAGTCGGTCGCGAAGCTCGACGCGATTGCCACCGGCGGCTGACGCCGCCGTCGGGGCCTCAGGGCGCGGCGACCTCGAGGATGCGCACGGGCAGCGCACGCGGCCCACGGATCTGCCCGACGCTCCAGCGGACATCACCGGCGAGCTCGAAGCGCGGGAAGCGCTTGATGAACTCCTCGATCGCCACCTTCAACTCGAGGCGGGCGAGGTTCGAGCCGAGGCACCGGTGGATGCCGAGGCCGAACGCTGCGTGACGGTTCTCCTGGCGGTCGACGATGAACGTGTCGGGGTCCTCGAACTGCATCGGGTCGCGGTTCGCCGCCGGGAACGGCAGCAGCACCCAGTCGTCCTTCTTCATGGGGCAACCATGGAAGTCGTTGTCCTTGGCGACGAGGCGGGCCATGGTGACAGGGGCATAGGCTCGCAGGAACTCCTCGAGCGCGAAGGTCATCACCTCTGGGTCGTCAAGCAGCCGCTGATGGTCCTCGGGGTGCTGGGCGAGGTGCCACAGGGACGATCCGATCGCCGACCACGTCGTGTCGATGCCGGCGATGAGCAGCAGGACGATCATGCCGCCGGCGATGTCGTCGCTCACCTTCTGCCCGTCGATCTCGACGTTGAGGAGGTAGCTGGTGAGGTCGTCGCGAGGGTTGGCGTGGTGGTCCTGGATCTGGGTCGTGATGTAGTAGCCCAGCTCCTCCATGCCCTCGCGGGTGCCCGGCTCCTCGGCGATGCGCTCGAGCGCGTCGTGGACGAACTTACGGAACAGCGCCTCGTCCTCGGACGGGAAGCCGAGCATGCGGCCGATGACGTTCACCGGGATGTGCTGCGCGTACTGGATCGCCGCATCGATGACCGTCTCGCCCGGGGCGATGTCGCCCATCCGGTCGAGGAGGTCCTGGCAGAGCGTCCTGATCTCGGGCTCCCAGGGCTCGATCTGCTTCGGTGCGAACGCCGGCAGCAGCAGGCGGCGGGCCATGCCGTGGAACGGCGGGTCGCTGGTGATCGGCGGCGCACCGCCGATCGGGGCAGGCAGCGCCAGGTCGCCGGGACGGCCGACCGACACCACGACGGCGCGGCTGGTGAAGTGCTCGATGTCGTACGCGACCTCGTGCACGGTGTCATGCGTGAGCGGCACCCACATGCCGCCGTACCGGTCGGAGTGAGCGACGGGGCAGCCGCCCTCACGGAGCTCTTTCCAGACCCCCGGGGCCTCGGGGTTGTACGCCGGGTCGGCGTGGTCGAAGTCGGTCGCGAAGTCCGTCACCGGGCCGTAGTCGGCCGGGTTGTACGGCACTCGCTGCCAGACGTGCGTGCCCTCCGGCGAGTTGCCGAAGATCGGCTCGACGTAGTCGGCGGGCCTGGGGACCGAACGAACGGCCGGTGCGTTCTCGTCGATGTCCGTCATGTCAGTCGTTCTCCAGGATCTTGATCGCGAACTCGGGACAGTTCGAGGCGGCGAGCCGGGCCTTCTCGTGCAGGTCTGCCGGCACGTCGCCGTCGACCAACAGCACGGCCTGGCCGTAGTCGTCGACGTCGAACAACTCGGGCGCCAACGCATAGCAGCGGTTGTGGCCCTGGCACTTCTCCGAATCGAGGTGAACTCGCATCGGCCCAATCTAAGGCGAAACACCGGCGTTGGCGAGCGCGACGTCGCCGATCACGGGGTCAGCTCGGCAGCCGGGCCTCGAGCGCAGCCCACAGCCGGTCGGCGTCCACGTCGACCACCGCTGCCTCGGCGAGGTCGCCGGGCTCCGGCCGATCACCTGCCAGCAGCGCGCACAGCAGCTCGGGGCGCCAGGCGAGGTGCACCGACGACTGCAGCCGGAGCCAGTCGCGGGTCCGTCGTTGGCTGATCCCCACGGCCTTGCGGCCGTCGACCACGACCTCTCCGGCACCGAGGCTGTCCCAGCACACCAGGCGCGACCACGGCGTGTGCATCACCGCGCCGCGATGGACCTGGGCGTCGCCGACGCCGCATGCGACGAGTGCGTCGGCCCACGCCCGGCCGAGCCACCACATCGCCCTGCCGATGTCGTCGTCCCACAGCGGGTCACCCCGGGGCACCACCACGTCGAGCCACAGCATCTCACCGGGGACGATGAGC
>JBEGOE010000228.1:0-9696 GCA_041182165.1 Actinomycetota bacterium | reverse complement strand
GGCAGCTTGTACCGGGCGATGTGGCGCTCGGCTTCGGCCAGCAACGAGGCCTGGTCGGCGGTGGCGCCGTTGCGCAGGCGCACGATGGCGACGACCTCGTTGCCCCACCGCTCGCTCGGTCGGCCGGCGACCACGCAGTCGTACACAGCAGGGTGGCGCTTGATGGCGGCCTCGACCTCCTCGGCGAAGATCTTCTCGCCACCCGAGTTGATGGTGACCGAGTCGCGGCCGTGGAGCTCGATGATGCCGTCGGCTCGCAGCCGGGCCCGGTCTCCGGGCACGGCGTAGCGCACTCCGTTCACGACCGGGTACGTGCGCGCAGTCTTCGCCTCGTCGCCGAGGTAGCCGAGTGCCAGCCGGCCGCTCTTGGCGAGCCAGCCGAGTTGGTCCTCGCCGGGCTCGAGCTCGCGGTCGAGATCCGCCGACAGGACGTGGTTGCCGGGAGAGATCGGGAAGGTGCCGGTGGTGGCCCCCGACCCTGCGGACACGTGCGAGAGCTGCCCCCCCGCCTCCGACGACCCGAGGCCGTCGACGATCATCAGGGTCGGCAGATGCTGGAGGAACTCGTCTTTCAGGTTCGCCGACAGCGGTGCGCCGCCCGACAGCAGCACCGTCAGCGACGACAGGTCGTAGCTACCGCGCTCGAGCTCGTCGAGCAGCGGTCGGGCGAAGGCGTCGCCGACGATGAGGAGGAAGCTGAGCTGCTCGCGCTCGATGAGGCCCCACACGTCGGTGGGGTCGAGTCGCTCGGGCACCGACTGCACGAAGATCGTGCCGCCCGAGTTCCACGTGCGGAAGCTCATCCAGTGACCGGCGCCGTGCATGAAGGGGGGAGCGAGCAGCGCCCGCAGGCCACCCGTCGCGTCGGCCACCACCTGCTCGAGACTCGTCGTCGGCGAGCCGCCGAAGCACTCGACGTTCGCGTCGCCGTTGCGCCACAGCACCCCCTTCGGCATGCCCGTCGTGCCGCCGGTGTACAGGATGTAGAGGTCGTCCGGGCTCGGTGTCACCGGTGGCTTCTCGGGCGACGCGGCGGCGAGCGCATCCTCGTACCAGACCGCGCCGGGCAGCAGGGGGTGGCCCGACTCGTCGGGGACCTGGAGGATGATGCGGAGGTTCGGCAGCTCGGGCAGCACCTCGGCGAGCGTCGGCGCGAACTGGCTGTGCACGACGACGGCCTCGGCCTGTGCGTCGTGCAGCAGGTAGCTCAGCTCCTCGGCGACGTAGCGGTAGTTCACGTTGAACGGCGCGACCCGGGCCTTGAACGAGCCGAGCATCGCCTCGAGGTATTCGTTGCCGTTGTGGAGGTAGACGGCGAGGTGCGACTGCCCGCTCTCGTGCCCGGCGAGGCGCTCGCGCTCGACACGCACCCCGAGGCCGGCGTCGACGAGGACGTTCGCGAGGCGCCGCGTGCGCTCGGTGACCTGGGCCCAGGTGAGGCGTTGGTCGCGGAAGACGAGGCACTCCTGGTCGGGCCTCGTGGTAGCGATGGCCTCGTGGATGTCGGCGACGGCAAGCTCCATCCGGAGAACCTAAATCCGCTGCTCACGGCAGATCGAATCGCGGCCGGTAGGGTCCGCCGGATGAGCAAGATGATCTTCGGTGTGTTCATGCCACAGGGCTGGAAGCGCGAGTTGGCGAGCATCGACGGTGCCGCCGCGCAGTGGGCGAAGGCGGTCGAGGTGGCGGTGCTCGCAGAGGAGCTCGGCTACGACTCGATCTGGGTCTACGACCACTTCCACAACGTGCCCCGCCCGGCGCACGAGTCGGTGTTCGAGTGCTGGACCACCATGGCGGCGATCAGTCAGCGCACCTCACGCGTGCGCCTCGGCCAGATGGTGGGCTGCAACAGCTACCGGCAGCCCGGGGTGCTCGCCAAGATCACGTCCACCGTCGACGTGATCAGCGGCGGCCGCCTCGACTGGGGCATCGGAGCCGGCTGGTACGAGAACGAGTACAAGGGCTATGGGTTCGAGTTCCCCAAGCCAAAGGACCGCATCGGCATGTTGAACGAGGCGGTCGAGATCGTCCGCAGCATGTGGACCCAGCCCGAGACGAGCTACGACGGCCGCTACTACAAGCTGTCACGCGCGAACTGCGACCCGAAGCCGTTGCAGCAACCGCACCCGCCGATCTGGATCGGTGGCGGCGGCGAGCAACTCACCCTGCGGGTCGTGGCCAAGTACGCCGACTACAGCAACTTCGGCGGGTCGCCGGCCGAGTGGGCCCGCAAGCGCGAGGTGCTGAAGGGCCACTGCAAGGTCGTCGGCCGCGACGAGGAGTCCATCGGCAAGACGTGGTCGCCCGAGGTGTTCGTGCGCAGCACCGAGGCCGAGATCGTGGCGGCGGGTTCGCAGAACCTGTGGGGTGAGCCGTTCGAGTCGTGGCGCGAGGGCAACCTCGTCGGCACACCCGAGCAGGTGTCCGAGAAGATCCAGCGCTACGTCGACCTCGGGTGCACCGGGTTCATCCCGTGGTGCAGCGACTACCCGAGCACCGAGACGCTCGAGCTGTTCGCCCGAGAGGTCATGCCGAACTTCCGCTGACAGCGTCGGACAACCCAGGGAACGCTGTCGGTGATGTGTCGTTCAGCGACACGCCACCGACAAAGTTCGGGTTCGTTCAGGGGGCGTGGGCGGCGATGAGGGCGTCGAGCTTGTCGGCTGCAGCCTCTTCGAGGGCCGAGCACGCGGCGAGCTGCTCGAGCACACGTTCGTCGCTGATGGCAGCCGAGATGGTGCGCCACGCCTGGGCGCCCTGGCGCTCGGCGTTGGCCTGCACGCGCAGCTGGTCCCACACGTCCATGCCGTCGAAGGCGTCGTAGTACGTCTGCGTCGCTCCGGGCAGCGGAGCGTGCAGCGCGTCTCGCATCTCGTCCGGCACACCGAAGACCGACTCGATGCGGTCGGCGATCTCGTCCTCGCTGGCAGAGCAGCTGAGCAGCACCTCGCCGTGCTCGGGGAGTGCCTCTGCCCAGCTGCGATAGCGGGCCGCTGCGCCTCGCTCGAGGAGCGCCAAGAAGCGCGGCTTGACCTCGGCGGGCACCTGGCTGATGAACGGCGCGAGCAGCTCACCGAACCGGGGGATCTGAAGGTTGGTCATGTGGTGCTCCTCACTCGTAGCTGCGGAAGATCACTTCGGCGACGCAGCTCGGCTTCGCCGCACCCTCGCACTCGAAGCTGAACCCGTAGGTGCTCTGGATGCCGCCGGGGATGTCCTCGACCGCGATGACGGTGACACCGAGGCGCAGCTTGGCGCCCACCGGCACGGGCGACATGAAGCGCACCTTGTTGCAGCCGTAGTTGACGCCCATCGTGAAGCCGGTCGAGATGAACACCTGCGGCATCAGCACCGGGCCGAGCGACAGGGTCAGGTAGCCGTGTGCGATCGGGCCGCCGAACGGGCTCTCCTTCGTCGCGCGCTCCGGGTCGACGTGGATCCACTGGTGGTCACCGGTCGCCTCGGCGAACTGGTTGACGCGCTCCTGGGTGACCTCGAGCCACTCGCTGTAGCCGAGGTGCTCGCCGATGAGGGCCTTGAGCTCTGCGCTGCCGTTGATGATGCGTGCTGCCATGTCGGGAAGCTTGGCACGCCGCGACGGCGTACGGTGAAGCCGATGGATTGGCTCCGCCTCGTCACTGCCCCGCTGCGCGTCACAGCGGCCTCTGCCAGGCTGCTACGAAGTGTGCTCATGGGTGACTTCCTGAGCGCCTACGCGCTGACGCAGACCGACAAGCTCGCGGTGGTCGACGACCGCCCGGACGGCACGTTCCGTTCGCTCACCTTCGGTGAGCTGGAGGCGCAGTCGAACCGTCTCGCCAACGTGCTGCTCGACCTGGGCGTCAGGCCGGGTGACTCGAAGGTCGTGTGGTGCGGCCAGAACTCGATCGGTCTCGTGCTGATGATCAACGCCGCACGCAAGCTCGGGGTCACCGCCGTGCCGCTGAACTACCGCCTCAGCGACGAGGAGGCCGCGTACGTCACCGATCACAGCGACGCCACCGTCGTCTACGTCGACGCCGAGTTCGCCCCGATGTTCGAGCGCATCCGCGCCGAGCTGCCGCAGGTGGCGAGCTACCTCGTCTTCGACGGTCCGGTGCCCGAGGGCATGGTCGATGTCGACGGCCTCATTGCCGAGGCGTCGCCCGCGCAGCCGAACGTGCCGCCGGCCACCGAGCCCGGCGCGACGATGATCTACACGAGCGGCACCACCGGCAAGCCGAAGGGCGCGCTCCGGCGCGGCACCACCGGGGCCGAGCAGGCAGCGGCCATGATCGCCTTCATCGGGTACCGGCCCGACGACGTGTACCTGCCCACCGGGCCGCTCTACCACTCGGGGCCCGGCGGCTTCATGGGCATCGCTCAGGCACTCGGGCAGACCGTCGTGCTGCAGCGCAGGTTCAACGCCGAGGACTGGCTCCGGCTCGTCGAGGCGTACCGGGTGACGTCGACGTTCAGCGCGCCCACGCCGATCCGCATGATCTGCAACCTGCCCGACGAGGTCAAGGCCCGGCACGACGTCAGCTCGATGAAGCGGATGATCGCCAATGCCGCGCCATGGAGCTTCGCGCTCAAGCAGATGTACCTCGCGTACTTCCCGCACGACTCGTTGTTCGAGGTGTACGGCAGCACCGAGTTGGGCGTGAACTGCATCCTCCGGCCCGAGGACCAGCTCCGCAAGCCCGGCTCATGCGGCAAGCCGGCGCCCTTCGTCGAGGTGAAGCTGTTCGACGACGACGGCAACGAGGTGACGGGTGTCGGCCCCCAGCACACCGGCGAACTGTTCGTGAAGAGCCCGAGCGTGTTCGCCGACTACTACAAGCAGCACGACACGTTCCTCGCCGACAGCAAACACGGCTACCAGACCGTCGGCGACATCGCGTACCGCGACGACGAGGGCTACATCTACATCTGCGACCGCAAGAAGGACATGATCATCTCGGGTGGCATGAACGTCTACCCGGCCGAGATCGAGGCGGCGCTCGAGCATCACCCCGATGTCCTCGAGGTGGCCGTGTTCGGTGTGCCGAGCGACGAGTGGGGCGAAACCGTCCACGCCGTCGTCGTGGTGCGCGAGGGTGGGTCGCTCGGCGCCGACGACGTGATGCACTTCGCCCGCGAGCACCTCGCGCACTACAAGGTGCCGCGCTCGGTCACCTTCGCCGACGAGCTGCCGAAGACCGGGAGCGGCAAGGTGCTCAAGCGCGAGCTCCGAGCACCGTTCTGGGTGGGTCGTACCAGTCAGGTCTGACGGCCGACGTCAGTAGCCGAGGCGCTCGACCCGGTCGGGCCGACGTTGCCAGTCCTTGTCGACCTTCACGAACAGCTCGATGTACACGCCTTCCGGCAGCTGCTCGCGCACTCGGGTGCCGACCTCCTTGAGCACGGCTCCCTTCTTGCCGATGACCATGCCCTTCTGGCTGTCCCGCTCGACGATGATCTCGACCCGGATGCGAGGCCACTCCCACTCGGTGACCCGCGTGGCGATGCTGTACGGCAGCTCGTCGTGTGTGACGGCCAGCAGTTGCTCGCGCACGAGCTCGGCCACCCACTGCTCCTCGGGGAGGTCCCGCACGGTGTCGTCCGGGAAGTAGAGCGGGCCCTCGGGCATCATCGCGCTGAGGTGCTCGACCAGCGCACCGACGCCCTCGCCGGTCTTCGCCGAGATGGGGAAGTACGACTCGGCGCCGAGCTGCGACGCCCGCACGAGCTGGGTCATCACCCGGTCCTTGCCGACGAGGTCGATCTTGTTGACGACGACGATCGCCTTCGAGACGTCGAAGCGGGAGGCGACCCACTCGTCGCCCTTGCCGAAGCCCTTCGTCCCGTCGACGACCAGCACGATCGCATCGACGTCGTTCATGCTGTCGATCGCTGTTGCATTCACCCGGTCGCCCAGTGCCGTGACGGCCTTGTGCAGACCGGGGGTGTCGACGAACACGAGCTGCGCGTCGGGGCGGGTGAGGACCCCGCGCACCCTGGTGCGGGTGGTCTGCGGCTTGTCGCTGACGATGCTCACCTTCGACCCGCAGAGGGTGTTGACGAGCGTCGACTTGCCCACGTTGGGCCGACCGACGAGGGCGATGAATCCACTGCGCACGTCATCGACGCTATCCGCCGGTCGTCGTCGTCCCCGGTGGTGTCTCCCCGAGCACCGTCGTCGGTGCCGGCGCGGGCACGGTCGTTGGCTCGATGGGTGCGCTGCCCGTCAGCAGCACGGCGTAGTCGTCGACGGTCACCGCATCACCCGGCTCGGTGGTGGTGCCATCGCCGCGCTGCACGCGGGTGGGGGCACCGGCGAGGGTGAACTGCACCGGGCCGATGCCACCCAGGCGACCGATGGTGAGCACGAGCTGGGCGAAGAGCAGCCGTTGGTCGCGGCTCGGCATGGCGTCGAAGATCCCGACGGGCAGGTCGATGATGCCGACACCGCTGGCCTTCGTGACGGTGATCTGCGCGTCCGTGGGGATGGTCGAGCGGAGGCCGCTGCCCACGTCACCCGTGGGTGGTCCCTCGAGGAGCTTCGCCAACACCTGTGACGCCGACGCCGGCCGGGCGAGCGGGAGGGTGACGGGATTGATCTGGCTGCCGGCCACGAAGTAGATGAGCACGTCCTCGGTGCTGATCGTCGACGTGGTGACGAGCTGGGTGGAGGTGGTGGCGTCGATCGTCGTCGGCGGCACGGTGCTGCTCGACGTCGTCGTGGTGGCGTCCATGTCGAACTGGATGTCCTCGCGCCGGATCGACTCGAACTCGCCGGACTGCGGCACGCCGCACCCGACGGCGACCGCTGTCACGACGACGCTGATGCCGATGACCCGTCTCATGCTCACCACACCTCGCTGAACGTCGCCACGAAACGGGCTCCGCCGCCCTGCCGGTCCTCGGCCCAGGCCTCGCCGCCGTGGGCCTGCGCGTGCTCGGCCACGAGCGACAGGCCGAGGCCGGTGCCGATCTTGTGTCGGGCTGCGCTGCCGCGGGCGAACCGCTCGAAGATGCGGGCACGCTCGCCTCGCGCGACACCCGGCCCGGCGTCCTCGACGGCAAGCGCGATGCCATGGCGGCCACGGAGTTCGACCGACACCTTGGTGGGGCCGCCGCCGTGCTGGTTGGCGTTGTCGAGCAGGTTCGCGAGCACCCGCTCGAACCGCAGCTTGTCGACGCGGACCGTGTCCGGCACCTTGTGGCTGACCTCGAGCGGCACGTCGCCGAAGCCGTAGCGGTGCGCGATGCGCGACACGAGGTCCTCGATGTTGACCTCCTCGCGGTGCAGTTCGGTCGAGCCGGCATCGATGCGCGACAGCTCGAGGAGGTCCATCACCATCTGGTCGAAGCGACGCACCTGGGTGACCACGACGTCGAGTGCCTGCTGGGTCCGCTCGGGAAGGTCGCTGCGTCGGGCATCGAGCACCTCGACTGCGGCTGAGAGCGCCGTGATCGGCGACCGGAGCTCGTGGCTGACGTCGGACGCGAACCGGGCCTCGCGCTCGATGCGTGTCTGCACCGTGTCGGCCATGTCGTTGAACGAGCTGGCGAGCCGGGCGAGGTCGGGGTCGGTCTCGGGCGGCATGCGGGTGTCGAGGCCGCCCGAGGCGATCTCCCCTGCGGCGGTGGCCACACGGCTGAGCGGCCGCAACAGCCTGCGGTTCGTCCACCAGCCGATGGCTGCCGCGATGAGCGCTGTCACCGCGGCCCCGACGGTGAGCGCCGTGGCGATCGCCTGCAGGGTGCGGTCCGTGCTCGACATGGGGAAGGCCTCGAAGTAGAGGGCGTCGTACTCGGCGACATACACACCGACCCCGAGGAATGGCTCACTGTCGGCGTCGAACTGCTGCATCCCGTAGCGCCCGGCCTCGACGTTCGACACGAGGTCGGAAGGCAGCACGTCCTCGGTGTACCGCACATCGGGTGCGAACCGGCCGCCGTCGGGCATGAGCAGGATGGCGAACCCCTCGGGTTCCGGCAGCTGCCCGATGAACGCGGTGAGGTCGTCCTCGGTGGCGCCACGAAGCTCGTTGCGGATCGCGTAGGCGTTGCCGAAGGTCTGGGTCTTCGCCACCGAGCTGCGCTGGTCGAGCAGGTAGTTGCGTGCCACGGCGTAGGTGACGACAGCCAGGGCCAGGCTGGCGAGCAGGGTTGCGATGCTGAAGAACAGGGTGACCCGCGTGCGCAGGCGCAGGGTGCGCCGAGGAGCGGTCGGGACGTCTGCCACCCCCGTAGTGTGGCCGATGCGGGCGACTCCGGGCGTCGCGGCGCCGGTGAGGGTGCTCAGGCCGCCCTCGTGAGGGGCAGTGCCTGCCCGAGTGCTTCCACCACGGGCACCAGTGTGTCGAGATCGGCCAGCACCAGTTCGGACCGGCGCGCCAGGTCACCGCACACGATGATCATGGTGACGCCGAGGCGGGAAGCGTCACCGGCGACGGACCGCAGTGCTGCGATGGCGTGCTGGCCCAGTGCCGTCGTCTCGCTCAGATCGACGATGAAGCTGTGGCCGGCCGGGACGGCGGGCAGCACGAGCCGAATCGACTCCACGTGCTCGGCATCGGACAGCGAACCTTCGACGGTCAGCATGACGAGATTGCGAGCCGAATCGGTGGATGCGACGAGGAGAGGTGACGACATCGGGGACCTCCTGAGAAGTGGATCCCGCCGTGGCGGGGCCTGCGGTGCTGGAAGTTCGCCCGGGGAAGATCTCGCTGCCGGTGGGACACCAGGGGGAGGTTGGCGCCCCACCGAAGCAGCGTGAACGGGGGCTATCCTGGCCACTCTTTGTGACAGCACCACTCGCTGCCTGTGCGATTTGTGTAACGAAAACGGCGGTGGCCCGTCCCCACGGTCAGGATCAGTGCGTGACCTCCTTGCTCTTCATCGAAGACGACGACTCGATCAGGCTGGCGTTGCGCCTCGCGCTCGAGGATGAGGGCTACGAGGTGCGTGAGGCCGAGGACGGCCGCACGGGTCTCGAGATGTTCGCCAAGGACGAGCCCGATCTCGTGCTCCTCGACCTGCGCCTGCCCGACATCGGCGGCTTCGAGGTGTGCCGCACGCTCCGTGCCGGCAGCATCGTCCCGATCATCATCGTCACCGCCCAGACCGACACGTACGACCTGGTGGCGGGCCTCGAGGCGGGCGCCGACGACTACGTCACCAAGCCGGTGGTCCCGAAGGAGCTCGCCGCTCGTATCCGGGCCGCGCTGCGACGGGTGCAGCTCCACGAGAGCACGGCCACCGGCCCGCCCAGCCTGTTCGGTGACGTCGAACTGCGCCGCGAGCAGGGCATCGTGCTGAAGGGCGGCGTCGAGCTGAACCTCACCAAGACCGAGTTCCGCCTGCTCTGCGAGTTCGCCGACCATGCCGGCATGGTGTTGTCGCGCGACCAGCTGCTCGAGCGGGTGTGGGGGTACGAGTACCTCGGCGACAGCCGCCTCGTCGATGCGCACGTCCGCCGTCTGCGGGTGAAGATCGAGGACCACCCCGACGATCCCAGAATCATCGTCACCGCCCGCGGCATCGGCTACCGCCTCCTGGCCTGACCCAACGCGCAGGGTCAGGGCCAGGGTCGGCTGCGGAGGTACTCGCCGAGGCCCTTGGCCTGGGGGTCGAAGGCCGTGCTGGAGGCGACGCCCTCGCCGAGGTAGCCCTCGAGCACGAAGTTCAGGGCGTGCAGGTTCGCCAGCTCGTGCCGCCGGCCTCGAG
>JBEGOE010000227.1:0-2764 GCA_041182165.1 Actinomycetota bacterium | reverse complement strand
CGCCTGACCCGTCCCGAAAGGACCCCCATGGATCGCCTCCTCCGTCTCCACGCCGAGTTCGGCCAGAGCCCCTGGCTCGACAACCTCAAGCGCGGCTACATCACCTCCGGCCAGCTCACCGACCTCGTGCGCGGCGGCATCCGGGGCCTCACGAGCAACCCGACCATCTTCCAGAAGGCGATCCAGGGCTCGGCCGACTACGACGAGCAGTTCGGGGTGCTCAGCACCGACGGCAGGCCGGTCATCGACCACTACTGGGCGATGGTGCTGCAGGACATCAACGGGGCGCTCGACGCGTTCGCCCCGGTGTACCACCAGAGCCACGGCGGTGACGGCTTCGTCAGCGTCGAGGTGGCTCCCGACCTCGCCCACGACACCGAGGGCACGGCCACCGCCGCCCGGATGCTGCACGAAACCGTGAACCGGCCCAACCTGATGGTGAAGATTCCCGGCACCGCCGAGGGTGTGCCCGCCATCCGGCAGATGATCGCCGAGGGTCGCAGCATCAACGTCACGCTCATCTTCAGCATCGAACGATACGCCGAGGTGATGGAGGCCTACATCGCCGGCCTCGAGCAGTACGCGGCCACCGAGGGCGCCGATCTGTCGAGGGTGGCGAGCGTTGCCAGCTTCTTCATCAGCCGGGTCGACACCGAGATCGACCAGCGGCTCGAGGCGATCGGCACGCCCGAGGCGCTCGCGCTGCGCGGCAAGGGCGCCGTCGCCCAGGCGAAGCTCGCCTACCGGTTGTTCCGGCAGACCTTCAGCGGCCCCCGCTGGGAGGCGCTCGCCGCACAGGGCGCAGCAGTGCAGCGCCCGCTGTGGGCGAGCACGTCCACCAAGAACCCGGCCTACCCCGACACGCTGTACGTCGACGAGCTCATCGGCCCCGACACGGTGAACACGCTGCCCGACGCCACCATCGAGGCGTTCGCCGATCATGGCACGCTCGCCCGCCGCGTCGACGCCGACGTCGATCAGGCCGAGGCCGCGTGGGCCGGGCTCACCAGTGTCGGCATCGACCTCGCCGACGTCGCCGCGAAGCTCGAGCGCGAGGGTGTCAGCAGCTTCACCAAGAGCTTCGACGAGCTGATCGCCGCGCTCAGCGACAAAGAGGCCGAGCTCCGTGCCCGCTGACAGGCGACCCGCGCGGTGATCCCACCGGGCGCCGCCCACGAGATCGACGACGCGCTCCGCGCCGGCGTCGAGGCGCTCACCACCGAACGCGACCGCACGCTCGCGGACCAGATGGTGGTCGAGATGACCCAGCTGTTCGAGCAGCACCCCGCCACCGTCGACCTCAAGATCCTGCGTGCCACGCTCGCCGAGATGGCCGACGCCTTCGCGATGTTCGCCCCCTTCCGCGACGTGCCGAAGGTGACCATCTTCGGGTCGGCCCGCACCAGACCGAACGACCCCCTGTACCTCCACGCCAAGCACGTCGCCCAGCTGCTGGCGGCGCAGGGCTGGATGGTCGTCACCGGCGCCGGGCCCGGCATCATGCACGCCGCGATGGAGGGGGCCGGCCGCGAGCAGTCGATCGGGGTGTCCATCCGGTTGCCGTTCGAGCAGTCCGCGAACCCGATCATCGCGGGCGACGACAAGTACGTGTCGATGAAGTACTTCTTCACCCGCAAGCTGATGCTGGTGAAGGAGAGCCGCGGTTTCGTGTGCCTGCCCGGTGGCTTCGGCACGCTCGACGAGACGTTCGAGCTGCTCACCCTCACCCAGACCGGCAAGGGCGCGCCCACGCCGATCGTCTTCCTCGACGCCCCGGGCGACCCGTACTGGGAGACGGTGCACCAGTTCGTCGAGACGCAGCTCGTGCGACGCGGCCTCGTCTCCCCCGCCGACACCGGCCTCTACCTGCTCACCGAGGATCCGCTGATCGCTGTCGACGAGATCGTCGGCTTCTACGCGAACTACGACTCGCTGCGCTACGTCGACGACCTGTTGGTGATCCGGCTGCGGCACTCGCCCACCGACGACCAGCTCGCTGCGCTGAACGAGCGCTTCGGGTCACTGTGCACCAGCGGCCGCATCGAGCGCGTGCTGCCCCTCGAGCCCGAGCGGCGCGAGCACGATCGTGTCGACCTGCCGCGCATCGCGTTCGCCTTCGCCAAGCACGGCTACGGCGAGCTGCGCGCCCTCATCGACACGGTCAACCGCTTCGCACCTGACACACTCGGGTGATGCACGTCTCACAGCTCTGGCAGCATCCCGTGAAGTCGATGATCGGTGTCAGCGTTCCCGGCGCCGATCTGGTCGCCACGGGCATGGTGGGCGACCGGACCTGGGCCGTTCGCGACGAGGTGCGCGGCGGCATCCGCGGCGCCAAGAAGATCGGCGGGCTGATGCGGCTGGCCGCCCGCTACGTCGACGACCACACCGGGCCGGTCGAGATCGAGCTGCCCGACGGCACGGTCGTCCGCTCGGACGACGCCGACGTCGAGGCCCGCGTCTCGGCGGCCATCGACCAGCCGATCACGCTCTGGCCGCTGCAGCCCGCCGACGACCTCGACCACTACCGCCGCGGCGGCCCCGACTCCGACGACGTGATGGTCGAACTGCGGAGCATCTTCGGTCGCGAGGTCGACGAACCGCTCCCCGACTTCTCCGTCTTCCCGCCCGAGATCATGGAGTTCGAGTCGCCGCCCGGCACGTACCTCGACGCCTTCCCACTGCTCGTCATGAGCACGTCGGCGCTGCGGAGCCTGCAGGACGCGCTGCCCGACAGCGCCGACGTGCTCATGACGAGCAGTGG
>JBEGOE010000226.1:0-3455 GCA_041182165.1 Actinomycetota bacterium | reverse complement strand
AGCAGGAACAGCGGGCGGGGTGGGTCGGCTGCCTCGACCGAGGCGAAGATCGGCTCGGGCTTCATCACCATGCCGGCCCCGCCGCCGAACGGCGAGTCGTCGACGGTGCGGTGGACGTCGGTGGTGTGCTCGCGCAGATCGTGCAGCCGGAGGTCGAGCAGACCGTTGGCGCGGCACTTGCCGAGGAGGCTCTCGGCGCAGAACGCGTCGACGAGACCGGGGAAGATGGTGAACACGTCGATGCGCACGATCTGCAAGCCTACGGACGATGCTGTTCCACGTCGCCGACCGATCTCGCTGGGAGGCCTCCGTGGCCGCCGGCGAGTACACGCAGTCCACCCGCGGCATGGAGCTCGCCGACGTCGGGTTCATCCACCTCAGCACCGAGGCGCAGGTGCCGGGCGTGCTCGAGCGCTTCTACGCCGGGGTGACCGACCTCGTGCTGCTCCACATCGACGAGACACGTCTCACGTCGGCGGTCGTGTTCGAGGACGTGCCGGGCGCCGACGGGCAGTTCCCGCACCTGTTCGGCCCGCTGAACCCGGACGCCGTCATCGGAACGTCGTCGGTGACGTTCAGCGACACCTGACCGACACAGTTCGGGGTGGTCAGTCGGGGTGGTCAGTCGGGGTGGTCAGTCGGGGTGGTCAGCCGGGGTGGTCAATCGAGGAGGTCGAAGAGGCCGTTAGGGGCGTCGACGGGGACGACACCGTCGGCGAGGTCTCGCACGAACGTGACGGGCACGAGGTGACCGGTGTCGAGCTCGAGGAGGTCGTCGGCCGGGTTGTCGATGACCGACACACACGTGCCGCGCTCGACGCCGTCCTGGTCGACGACACGGGCCCCGATGAGGTCGTGGACCCACAGGGCATCGGCGTCGTGGAGCGGCTCGGCCGACAGGATTCGGCCGCTCATGGACTCGGCCTGGTTCCGGTCGGTGAGGCCCTCGAACTGGACGACCCCCTGGGGGTGGGGTTGCGGTCGCGACGCGACGACGACGAGCCAGGTGCGGCCATCGTGCAGGCGTGCGCCCGGCGCGACGCGCTCGGCGCGGTCGGAGCTGAGGGTGACCGTGACCGCACCCTTCACGCCATGGGCGCGACCGATGCGGCCGATCTCGAGGAGACCCTCGGGCTGGGTGGTTGCCACGGTGCCGGGGTCAGTCGGCGAAGTCGACGTCGACCTCGACGCCGTCGCGCGTGGCAGCAGCGCGCACCACGGTGCGGATGCTCTGCGCGGTACGACCGCGACGGCCGATGACACGACCGAGATCGCCAGGCCCGACGCGGACCTCGAGACGCACGCGGCTACGACCCTCGGTCCCCTCGACGATCACGGCCTCCGGGTCGTCGACGATCGAGCGCACGACATGCTCGAGCACGGCCGTGGCCACCGGGGCAGGGATCGAGTTGCCCTCGGGGGCGTCGTCGGCGGTGGTGTCGCTCACCGGGCAGCCTTGGCGGCGGTGAACGCCTCCCAGGCACCCGAGATCTCGAGCAGCTTCTTCACGCGCTCGGTGGGCTGGGCACCATCCATCAACCACTTCACGGCCTTGTCACTGTCGATGCTGAGCGTCGACGGTTCCGTGCGCGGGTTGTAGGTGCCGATGATCTGGATGAAGCGGCCGTCGCGAGCTGCACGGCTGTCTGCCGCGACCACGCGATACTGCGGCTGCTTCTTCTTGCCCACTCGGGTGAGGCGGAGCTTGACTGCCATACGGAACTGCACTCCTTGAGAAAAACGAACCGGCTGAGGTTACCTATTTGAAGCCGGGAAACCCACTCGGCAGACCAGGCATCCCCGGCATGTCGGGCATGCCACCGGGCAGACCAGGCATTCCGGGCATTCCGGGCATGCCCGGGAAGCCGCCGCGGCCGCCGCCCTTGCCCTTCTTGCCCTTCTTGCCGGGCTTGCCCATGCCCATCGCGCCCATCTTCTTCATCATCTTCTGCATCTCGCCGAACTGCTTCACGAGCCGGTTGACGTCACCGACCGAGGTGCCGCTACCGAGGGCGATGCGGTTGCGGCGGCTGCCGTTGATGATCTCGGGCTTGCGCCGCTCGAGCGGGGTCATCGAGCGGATGATCGCCTCGATCGGCTTCAGCTCGTCGTCGCCGATCTTGGCGTTCTTCAGCTCCTTCGGCATGCCCGGCATCATGCCGAGCAGGCCGCCGAGCGGACCCATCTTCTTGAGCTGCTGCATCTGGTCGAGGAAGTCGTCGAGGGTGAACTCGCCCTCCATCAGCTTCTCGGCGGCCGCCTCGGCCTGATCCTTCTCGAACGCCTGCTCGGCCTGCTCGATGAGGGTGAGCATGTCGCCCATGCCGAGGATGCGGCCGGCCATGCGGTCGGGGTGGAACTGCTCGAACTCGCTGAGCTTCTCGCCGGTGGAGGCGAACGCGATCGGGCGTCCGATGACCTCCTTCACGCTGAGGGCGGCGCCACCACGGGCATCGCCGTCGAGCTTCGACATGATGACGCCGTCGATGGCGAGGGTCTGGTGGAAGGCCTCGGCGACGCCGACGGCGTCCTGGCCGGTCATCGCGTCGATGACGAGGAAGGTGTAGTCGGGCTCGAGGACGGCGCTGATCTGGCGGACCTGCTCCATCATCTCGGCGTCGATCGAGAGGCGGCCGGCGGTGTCGACGATGAGCACGTCGCGACCGAGCCGGCGGGCCTCGGCCAGGCCGCGTGCTGCGGTGCTGACCGGGTCGCCCGGCTCGCTGAACACCGGCACGTCGATCTGGCGGCCGAGCGTGCGGAGCTGCTCGACGGCGGCGGGGCGCTGGAGGTCGGCGCCCACGAGGAGCGGTTGGCGGCCCTGGCTCTTGAACCAACGTGCCAGCTTGGCGCTGTTGGTCGTCTTGCCGGAACCTTGCAGACCGGCCATCAGCACCACCGTGGGTGGCCGCGACGCATACGTGATCTTGAGGGTCTCGCCGCCGAGCATGGCGGTGCGCTCGGCGTTGACGATCTTGACGACCTGCTGGCCGGGGTCGAGCGCCTGGCTGACCGTGACGCCGATCGCCTGCTCGCGGATGCGGCCGACCACGTTGCGCACGACACCGACGTTGACGTCGGCCTCGAGCAGCGCGGTGCGGATCTCCTTCAGGACCTCGTCGACATCGGCCTCGGTGAGGCGGCCCTTGCCACGGATCTTCTTGATGACGCCTTCGAGGCGTGAGGACAGCGAGTCGAACATGCGTCGCCCAGGTCACCCGCCGGTCGGCGGTGCCCCCGGCGCCTCAGCCGAGGCCCAGGACCTCGGTGATGGTTCCGTTCTCGACCACCACGTTCACCCGCTGGGGCTGGAAGTCGGCCGTGGCCGCCAGGGCGACGCCGTCCTCGCGGACGACCCGCACCGTCCACGGGATCGTCGCCACCACGTCGAGCGACCGGCCGACCAGCGCAGCGGTCGCCTGTTCGACGTTCTGCGGACCGCTGGGGTTCAGGTC
>JBEGOE010000225.1:0-4197 GCA_041182165.1 Actinomycetota bacterium | reverse complement strand
GGTCGAAGCGCAGCAGGGTCGCGATGACACGCTCGACGCTGCGATCGACGTCGGCCCACGAGACCTCGCCACGCTCGATCGCCCCGGGCAGGTGCTGCTGGCGCACCATGCGGTACGGCATCTCGATGTCGAGCCCGGCCTGGACGGACACCGCCGCATCCCGGAGCCCAAAGATCCAGTCGCTGATCACGAACCCGTCGAAGCCCCACTCGTCGCGCAGCACGTCGGTGAGCAGTGCGTGGCTCTGCCCGCACCACTCGCCGTTGACGCTGTTGTACGCCGACATCACCGACGCTGCGCCCTCGTCGATGACCCGCCGGAAGTGCGGGAGGAACACCTCGTGCAGCGCGACGTCGTCGACCTCGATGTCGACGCTGAACCTGGCGTTCTCCATCGAGTTGCAGGCGAAGTGCTTCACGCACGCCATCACGTGCCGCTGCAGCCCGCGGGTGAAGGCCGCACCGAGCTCGCCGACATGGAACGGGTCCTCGCCGTAGGTCTCCTGTGCACGGCCCCATGCCGGGTGGCGCAGCAGGTTGACGCACACCGCGCCAGTGAGGTTCGCACCCACGGCGCGGAGCTCGCTGCCGATGACGTCACCGATGCGTTCCTCGAGGTCGACGTCCCACGTCGCGCCGCGTGCCATCGACACCGGGAATGCCGTCGCGTTGCCCACCACGGCCCCACGCGGGCCGTCCGAGAAGCGGATGCCGGGGAACCCGATCCGTTCGACCTCCGCTCCGACGAAGGGCGCCTTGTGGTACCCGTCATCACCGAGGAACCGGAGGCCCGCCCATGTCGGCGCATCGCCGTCGAGGCACCACAGTCGCTCGTCCTCGGTGAGGGTCGCGACCAGCGCGGCAGCGACCTCGTCCGGCGGGGTGCCCGCGGCCACCGCGCGCCGGGCTTCGTCGAAGTTGGTGATCGTCATGAGCGTCGCTCCCCGCAAGGTGGTTCGGGCGATGTGGTCCGGCCGGACGGGGTGAGCGTAGGAGATGCCGTGACGCAGCGGAGGTCTGAACCGGACCGTGGGTCGGGTGCACGCGGGCCGTTCGACCCTGGTCAGCGCGTCGCCCCGGACACACCCTGGCACGATGAACGATGGTCTGCTCCCCCTGGTCATCCGTGCCGTCGACGAGGCCGAACCGCTGGTCGCCTCGGTCGCCCCACCCGACCGTCGCCCGACGCCGTGCCCCGACCTCGACGTCGAGAGCCTGGTGGCGCATCTGATCGGTGGGCTGGCCGGCTTCGCCGACGTCGCCCAGGGCCGGCCGCTGGCGTTCGGCGCCGATCCGGACCTCACCGCCCGAGGAGCCGGGCCGGCGTTCCGCTCGGAGGCCGACCGGATGATCGAGGGCTTCAGCGCGCCCGGCATGGTCGATCGCACCTTCACGATGCCATGGGGTCCCACCACCGGCACCCAGCTCCTCGGCTTCGAGCTCATCGAGGTCGTCGTCCACGGCTGGGACATCGCCCGCTCGCTCGACGTGCCCCCACCGTTCGACGACGACGTCGTGGCCGCAGCGCTGGAAGGTGCGCGGGCATGGGTCGACGACAGCGTCCGGACGCCGCAGCTCTTCGGGCCCGAGGTCGCTGTGGCCGACGATGCACCCGTGTTCGACCGGCTCGTCGGGTTCCTCGGCCGCGACCCGGCCAACCGCCCGCCGGTCACCCGGGGAGCACGCGCGTGAGCACCCTGCCCGCCCCCGTTCCCGTTCCGCAGGCATACCTGGTCGTCCATGCACCGGCGACGATCGAGCAGTGGCGCCCGCTCGTGAACTGGGCGCTCTACATCCCGCACCTCATCATCATCAACGGGCTGCAGGTCCTGGCGCGGGCTGTGTTCGTGGTCTATTGGGTGGGGTTCGTGTTCACCGGCACGCTGCAGCCAGGCCTGTACGGCCTGATGGTGATGTACGAGCGGTACAACGCCCGCGCCGGCGGCTTCCTGCTCGGCTGGTCGCAGGCGTACCCGCCGTTCGAGTTCGCCACCGACGCGGCCGACAACACGAGCTACACCGACGTGCGGCTGAATCTGCCCGCCCAGCCTCCGTCGGTGCCGCGATCGGCAGCGCTGAACGTGCTGAAGGCGATCCCCCACTACGTCGTGCTGATCGTGTTCTTCGTCGCCGCCGCGGTGGTGGCGCTGGTCGCCTGGTTCGCTGTGCTGTTCACCGGCGCGTGGCCTGCGGGCATGCGCGACTTCCTCGTCCGCGTCGCCAACTACCAGTACCGCGTCTGGACGTACGTGACGATGGTCGAGCACGAGTACCCCCGTTTCGGACTGGCGCAGTCCTGAGCCACGACGAGCCCGACGGCGCCGTGCGCGAGATCGGAAGGTGACGATGAGGTTGGCGCTCGCCGGCGACACCATGCTGGGACGTGGGGTCGCACAGCATCTGATGACGCGTCCGACGCAACCGTTGTTCTCGAGCGAGGTCGTCGCCGCGGTCCACGAGGCCGACGCCGTGATCCTGAACCTCGAGTGCGCGATCTCCGACCGTGGCGAGCCGTGGCCGGACCCCTTCAAGCGGTTCTTCTTCCGCGCCCCGCCGAAGGCGGCGACGGTGCTGCAGCACCTCGGTGTCAGTTGCGTCACGCTTGCCAACAACCACGCGTTGGACTTCGGGACGGTCGCGCTCACCGACACCTTCCGCCACCTCGCCGATGCCGGCATCAGCTGGGTCGGAGCCGGGCACGACGAGACGTCCGCCCGCGCTCCGGCGATCGTGGTGCGAGGTGGAGCACGACTCGGCGTGGTCGCAGTGACGGACCACCCCGCCGATTTCGCGGCCGGCCCCGACCGTCCTGGTGTTGCCTACGCCGACCTGCGCCGTCGATGCCCGCCGTGGCTGCTCGACGCGGTTCGTGGGCTCGACACCGAGATCGTGGTTGCCTCGCCGCACTGGGGTCCGAACATGATCACCTCACCGCTCGAACACGTCCGCTCTGCTGCGGGTGAGTTGGCGCTCGCCGGAGCATCCCTCGTCGCCGGCCACTCGGCGCACGTCTTCCACGGTGTCGGTGACCGCGTCCTCTTCGACCTCGGCGACTTCATCGACGACTACGCCCGCGACCCCGAGCTGCGCAACGACCTCGGGTTGCTGTTCCTCGTGACCTTCGACGACGCCGGCGCCGCGACGCACCTCGAGGCCGTTCCACTGGCCCTCGACCACTGTCACACGCGGCTCGCCGACAAGGCCGAGGCGGCGTGGATCAGCACCCGGCTCCGGAGCGCGAGCGCTGCCCTCGGCACCGAGGTCGTCGAACGCGGAGGGCGTCTCGCGGTCGAATGGGTCCCTGGCGGCGACGCTCGACGAACGCGCGTCGGCTGAGCGTGTCTCCCGGCGTACCGCTCAGATCTTGCCGGGGTGACGCAGGCCCCGTTGGTGTTTCCCGAAGGGGCGCTCGTACACCCGGGGCGGTTCCGGCTGCTCGAGGACATCCGTCAGCGGGAGGTGGCGGTGCCCCGGCGCGTGCGCCGGGTCGCGTTCCACAGCCGACCGGCCGGGCCGAGCGCGACGACGGCGCCGCAACTCGCGCACGGTCATCACTCCGGCTGCGGTCGATCCGATCGCGACGACGAATCTGCTGCGGTTTCCCATGATCAGCCCTCACTTCCCCGTGTGCTCGTGTGCTTCAGGGAACTCCTCGCCGAGGACCCGTTCAAGGGCCGAACGTCACGCAGCGCCGAGTCCATGACGGTCGCGGTCGGCCTGCTCGAGGTTGCGGTCGTCCGGGCGTCGGCCCGGCGGCGGAGGACGGGACCTTCGTCTCTACCCGGAGCCCTTCCCTGCGCAGATGCTCGGATCGGGAGGTGGTTGGCCATGCCGGAAGGCGTTGTTCAATGGATCGACCCAGCGAGTGGTCGAGCAACCGTCGTTCGCGACGGTCACGTCTACGCCGCATCGTGGAACGACATCGAGTCGGCAGCACGACGAGCGGGCGTTCGCGTCCACTTCGACGTCCTCCGTGAGGACGGAGCCGAACGTGCCGTCCACGTGCAGCTCCACCCCGAAGCCAGGGGTTCGTCCCACCGCCATCGCGTCGGCAGCCTTGCCGGTGCGCGCCGGCCCGACGCCCGAGGCGCGACACCGTTCGCCGCGCGTCATCCGGAGCGCGGTCGCGTACTGGCGACGCACCCGCTCGAGGTGGCCCGCGCCTGGGTCGACAGCCTGCAGTTACGCGACATCGACG
>JBEGOE010000224.1:0-5868 GCA_041182165.1 Actinomycetota bacterium | reverse complement strand
TCGCCGACCTCGCCAGCCTCCTCGAGCTCGGCGGTCATCTCCTCGGTCCGCGCTGACGCTCTGCCCGGTCTGGCACACTCAGATACCTATGGCAACTCTCGCCGACGTCGCGAGGCAGCGCACGGCGCTCTCCAACGATCAGATCGAACACCTCCAGCAGCTCGTCGCCGAGTGGGGCTTCCTCGCCGACCTCTCCTTCGCCGACCTCCTCCTGTACGCCCCGTCGGGCGAGGGGCGGTGGGCCGTCATCGCACAGGTGCGCCCCTCCACGTCGCGCACCATCTACGTCGAGGACTACGTCGGGAAGGAGGCGAAGTACTCCAACGAGCTGCTCGATCAGGTGCTGACGAGCGGCAGCCTCTGCGAGGGCGACATCGAGGTCGACGGACTCACCGAGCCCGCCCGCATGCTGGGTATCCCGGTGCGCTTCCGTGACGAGATCATCGCAGTCCTCGCCCGCGAGTTCTCGACCCGCAACACGCGCATGTTCGGCGAGCTCGAGCGCACCTACCTGTCGGTGTTCGAGCGGTTCGCCGTCATGGTGGCCGAGGGCTCGTTCCCGAGCGAAGGCCCGCTCGAGGACTCGAGCGCGGCGCCTCGCATCGGCGACGGCACGATCTTGCTCGACGACGAGGCCCGGGTCCGGTATGCGTCACCGAACGCGATGAGCGTCTTCCACCGGGTCGGCATCACCGCCAACGCGGTCGGGATGCGCCTCACCGAGATGGGCTTCAACGACAGCTCCGCCCGCCGCGCGCTCGAGACCCGTCGTCCGGTCATCGAGGAGTTCGACCAGACCACCGACATCACGTTGCTCGCCCGCTGCCTGCCGATCATGGCCGGGGGCGAGGTGACCGGCGGTCTGCTGCTCGTGCGCGACGTCACCGAAGTGCGCAAGCGCGACAAGCTCCTGCTGTCGAAGGACGCCACCATCCGCGAGGTCCACCACCGGGTGAAGAACAACCTCCAGACGATCTCGTCGCTGCTGCGCCTGCAGGCCCGGCGGTTGCAGTCGGCCGAGGCGAAGGCGGCGGTGAACGAGTCGGTGCGTCGCATCCGAACGATCGCCGTCGTGCACGAGACGCTGTCACGCGAGGCCGGCGACGACGTCAACTTCGTCGACATCGTGCGTCCGCTGCTGCGCCTGTCGGAGGAGGGGCTGCAGTCGCAGGACCGGCCGATCCGGTTCACGATGCACGGCGAAGGCGGCCGTCTGCCCACCACCGTGGCTACGCCTCTGTCGGTGGTGCTCATCGAGCTGCTGCAGAACGCGATCGACCACGGCTTTCCCGAAGGCAGCGCCGGCGGCGACGTGGTGGTCGACCTCAGCCGCAACGGCGCCGTGCTCGACATCGCAGTCATCAACGACGGCGTGGGCCTCGACCCGGGCTTCGAGCTGAACAAGGCGACCGGCCTCGGTCTATCGATCGTGCGCACGCTCGTCACCACCGAGCTCGGCGGCACGATCATGATGCGGTCGGGCACCAAGGCCGACTTCGAGGTCGTCGGCATCAACGACGCCCGTGACGGCACCGGCACCATCGTCCACCTCACGGTGCCGATCAGCGCCACCTGATCGAGCCGGGCCGGCCGGCTCAGGCGAAGAGGCGCTGGCGTGCGGCGTTCTGGCGCCGGATGTTGCGACGCTGCTCTTCGTCGAGGCCGCCCCAGATGCCCGAGTCCTGGTTCGTCTCGATCGCGTACTCGAGGCACGATCGGCTGACAGGGCACTCACCGCACACCTGCTTGGCCATCGCGATCTGCACCAGAGCCTGCCCCGTCGTGCCGACCGGGAAGAAGAGGTCCGGGTCGGTGTCACGGCAGATCGCCTGAGCCCGCCACGTGTAGTCGGCGTTCGCCAGCGCAAGGCTCGATGCAAGGATCGTCACTGTGGTTGCTCCTCGTTGAAGCAGAAGGGGGGAGTGGAGCACGACGGAACTGACCCGCCGGTCGACCATGTGGAAGAGTTCGCATGGTCGTCGTGCACCGGGCGGCAACGCTACGAAACAACTGGGGTCAGCACAAGACATCTGTCCCGTCGGGGACGGCCGCGACCATAGTTCTTGAAGATGGGGGTATCTCGAAATGTCGAGCAGAACGCAGATCATGGCGCACCGAGGGGCGTCGCGAGCCTGTCCGGAGAACACGCTCGAGGCGTTCCGTCGGGCCGGTGAGATGGGCGCCGACGCCGTCGAGCTCGACGTGCGGCGCACGGCAGACGGCGCGCTCGTCGTGCATCACAACCCCGATCTGCCCGATGGGCGCCTCATCGTCGAGTGCGCAGCTGCCGACCTGCCCGCCACCGTCGCGCACCTCGGCGACGCGCTCGACGCGTGCGCAGGTATGTGGGTGAACGTCGAGATCAAGAACGACCCCGGCGAGCCCGACTTCGACGAGACCGACTCGATCGCCGACGAGACCATGGCCCTGCTCATGGCCCGCGGCGAACCCGAGCGGTGGCTGATCTCGTCGTTCCGCATCGAGACGGCCGACCGCTGCCGCTCCATCGCCGACGCTGCCGGCGTGCCGATCCGGACCGCGTGGCTCACGACCGTGACGCCCTCCGACGTCGTCGAGATGCTCACCGCCAAGGGCCACGTCGCGCTGCACCCCTGGGTGAAGCTGCTCGGACGTCAGCTGATCGACGAGTGCCACGCAGCCGGCATCGCCGTGAACACCTGGACCTGCGACGACCCCGACCGGATGCGTGAGCTGGTCGAATGGGGCATCGACGGCATCTGCACGAACGTGCCCGACGTGGGCGTCAGCGTGGTACGGGCGCCGGCCTGATCAGCCGGACGGCGTCGGGGCGGTGCACGAAGTGCAGGGCCCGGGTCTGGCCGAGGTGGTCGCCGTCCACCTGGTAGGGGAAGCCGTCACCGTCATCGGTGGGCAGTGACCTGACCGTCAGCTCGGTGAGGTCGGTCTGGACGTCGAGGTGAGCGTTCGGCCGTACCCCGCCCCCGCGCAGCGCGCCGGCGAGCGAGCCGAGGATGGCAGTCGCTCGCATCGTGCGGAACGTGACCGCCACCAGGCCGCGGTCGAGCGTGGCATCGGGGGACAGGTCGAGCGGGCGGTTGCCGAGGTACGTGTACGGGTTCGTGTTCAAGACGACCGTGAAGTAACCCTCGGCTACGACCGTGCCGCCGACCTCGACGCTGAAGTGCGGGTGCTTGCGGTCGTAGTCGAGAAGCCACGTGCGCAGCGCGGCGGAGATGAACAGCGGGTGTCCCAGCCATCGCTTGAGCGAGCTGCGCTGCTCGACCCGGGCGACCACGGCCGCGTCGTAGCCGACCCCCGTGTGGAAACAGAAGTAGCGCCCGTTCACCTGGCCGAGCCCGATGGTGGCGACGTCGTTCGCGGCGATGCCGGCCGCCAGTTGGCCGGCAGCCCTCACCGGGTCGTTCGCCATGCCGAGGGTGCGGGCGAAGACGTTGGTCGACCCGCCCGGCAGCACGCCGAGCGCCGTGCCGGTGCCGGCCACGCCCGTGGCAACCTCGTTGAGCGTGCCGTCGCCGCCGAAGCCGATGGCCACGTCGAGGCCTCTCCGAGCAGCGTCCTGGGCGAAGCGCGTGGCGTGACCGCGGCGGTTCGTCTCGACGATCTCGACCTCGTTGCCGCGGCTGAGCTCGCGGTGCACCACGACCGTGTTGCGTGCCGTCACCGAACTGGCGAACGCGTTGACGACGAGCAGGATGCGCAAGAACCAGACGTTACCGAAGTGGACCAGCCGCGGGAGATGCGTCACACCCTGCGCCGATGGGGGACCCGGGTTGGGTGAAGCCCATACCGATGGGTAACAATGTCGGCATTATGAACGTGATCGTGTGCGTGAAGCAGATCCCGGATCCCGCCACTCCTGGTGCGCTCGACCCCGGTACCAACACCCTCAAGCGCGACGGGAAGCTCATCCTCGACGAGTCCGACAGCTACGGCGTCGAGATGGCCCTCCAGTTGGTCGACGCCGCTGGTGGCGGCGAGGTCAGCCTCGTGTCGATGGCCCCCAACGGCGAGGTCAGCGGCATGCGCACGGCACTCGCGATGGGTGCCGCCAAGGGCGTGCTGGTCAGCGACCCGGCCCTGCAGGGCAGCGATGCCCTCACGACCGCGAAGATCCTCGCCGGTGCGATCGGCAAGCTCGGCGGTGCCGACCTCATCATCGCGGCCACCGAGTCGAGCGACGGCTACACCGGCACCGTGCCGGAGATGATGGCCGAGGTGCTCGGCCTCCCGTCGGTCACCTTCGCCAAGCGGGTCGTCATCGAGGGCGGCGTGCTCCACGCCGACCGTCAGACCGAAGAAGGCTACGACGAGGTCAACACCCCGCTGCCGGCGCTCATCAGCGTCACCGCCGGCGTGGTCGAGCCGCGGTACCCGAGCTTCAAGGGCATCATGGCCGCGAAGTCGAAGCCGATCGAGACCGTCACGGCGGCCGACCTGGGCATCATGCCTGTCGGGTTCGCCGGCGCCGGTCAGGAGATCGTGACCGTCACCCAGGCCGAGGCCCGGGCCGCAGGTGAGATCGTCGAGGACGACGGTGAGGGCTTCGCCAAGATCGTCGCCTACCTCGAGAACCTCAAGGTCATCTGAGCCAGGCAGCCCGGAACGCAGCAGAGAGAACAGGACGAACGACATGACGAACGTATGGGTCTTCGCACAAGAGGCTGCCGGCGCCCCCACCACGGGCACGCTCGAGCTCCTCACCAAGGCACGCAGCCTGGGCACGGTCACGGCCTTCGTGGGCGGCGACGCCTCGGCCATCGCCGGCGCGCTCGGCGAGTACGGCGCCACCAAGGTGTACGCCACCGGTGATCTGGGCGGCAAGCTGCCCGGCGTGGCCGTCTCGGCCGCCATGAAGACGGTCATCGACGGCGGCGACTCGCCCGATGTGATCCTCTTCCCGCAGAACTACGAGGGCCGCGACGTCGTCAGCCGCCTGTCGGTCAAGCTCGACCGTACGGTGCTCACGAACAACGTCGACATCACCGTCGACGGTGGCTCGGTCACCGCCACGACCCCGATCTTCGGTGGCAACACGCTCATCACCACGAAGTTCGCCGGCGCCGCTCCGTACCTGGCGGCCTTCCGCCCGAAGAGCTTCGCCGCCGAGTCCGCCGGTGGTGGCGCCCCCGAGGTCGTCGCCGCTCCGGTCCCCGAGCTCGGCGCCACCGGTGCCGCCACGGTCACCGCCGTGCACGTCGAGGAGACCACCGGCCCGAAGCTCGACGAGGCGAACATCGTCGTCTCCGGCGGCCGCGGTCTCGGCGAGGCCGACAAGTACGCCATGGTCGAGGAGCTCGCGAAGCTGCTTCGGGGCGCCCCCGGCGCCTCGCGCGCCATCGTCGACGCCGGCTGGGTGCCGTACAGCTACCAGGTCGGCCAGACCGGCAAGGTCGTGAAGCCGGGCGTGTACATCGCGGCCGGCATCTCGGGCGCCACGCAGCACATGGTGGGCATGAAGGGCGCGAAGAACATCATCGCGATCAACAAGGACAAGGAAGCCCCGATCTTCGGCATCGCCGACCTCGGCATCGTGGGCGACGTCCACAAGGTCCTCCCGAAGCTCATCGAAGCACTCCAGGCCCGCGGCTGACCATCCTCTGACCGGACGTCCGGCTCCACGTCGCCACGACGGCCACGTGGGGCCGGACGTTCGTCGGTTTCAGGCAGTGTCGAGGGCGGTGATCGACCAGGCGTAGCCCTCGTCGGGGTCCGCCACCGCCAGGCGGATCTCCCACCCGAGGTGCGGCTCGTGCGCGGTCCACCACGACCACTCGAGCGATGCGGCCAAGTCGCCCAACTCGTCGGGATCGACCGGCCAGTCGTCGACCAGGTCGCCCAGGGCGGCCAGCAGCCACCATGCGCCGA
>JBEGOE010000223.1:0-4550 GCA_041182165.1 Actinomycetota bacterium | reverse complement strand
CGGGCGGACTGCCCCAGATGCCGCACATCGAGTCGGGATCCGACCTGATGGTGGCGGCGTGGGACGTGGTGGGTGGCGACGCCCGCCTCGGCGGCGACGTGCTGCTCTACGACGACGACGGCACGCATTCGGCGATGACCACCGCCGAGATGCTGGCGCACTCGGGGGTGCGCCTCGAGATCGTCACGCCCGAGCGGACGCTCGGCGTCGACGGGGGAGGCCTCAACTTCGTCCCGTATGCGCGTGCGTTCAACGAGACCGACACACGCATCACACTCAACCAACGGGTCCGCTCCGTACGGCGCGAGGGCGGCCGACTGGCTGTCGAGATCGGCAGCGACCACTCGGCACATCGCGTGGTGCGACTCGTCGATGCCGTCGTGGCCGATCACGGTGTGGCGGCCAACGACGAGCTGTACCACCTGCTGGTGCCGGCATCGTCGAACGGTGGTGCCGTCGACCATGACGCGCTGCTGGCGGGCCGGCCGCAACCGGCGCTGCAACCGGCGCTGCAGCACGCAAGCGACGGTGGTGGGTCGCCGTTCGCGCTGTTCCGCATCGGCGACGCCGTTGCCGGCCGCAACATCCACGCAGCGGTCTACGACGCACTGCGTCTCTGCAAGGACATCTGACCTGCCTCGCCACCCGGCCTCCTGCAGCGCGCGTGGCTGTGGCCGCCGCGGTGCGAGAGCAGCCGGTGCATTCCGCATCGTGGGAAGGTTCCACGAGGTGGAACGACTGCGCTATTCTCGGTACGACCGTTTCGCTGTCGCCTCGTCCCTCACCGCCCCCTGGGAGCCATCGTGTCCTTTCCCTCAGATCTCGAGATCGCCCGTGCCGCCACGGCAGCCCCTCTCACCGACATCGCCGCCCAGATGGGCATCGGCCCGCACCTGCTCGAGAGCTACGGTTCCGAGCTGGCCAAGATCAAGCTCGAGGCGATCGATGAGCTGAGCGACCGGCCGAAGGGCAAGTACGTCGTCGTCACGGCGATCACCCCCACGCCGCTCGGCGAAGGCAAGACCACCACCACGGTCGGTCTCGGCCAGGCCATGAAGCACATCGGCAAGCGCGCCGTCATCAGCCTGCGCCAGCCGTCGATGGGCCCCACCTTCGGCATCAAGGGCGGCGCCGCGGGCGGCGGCTACAGCCAGGTCATCCCGATGGAGCTGCTCAACCTCCACCTCACCGGCGACTTCCACGCCGTCACCGCCGCGCACAACCTGCTGTCGGCCATGGTCGACAACCACCTGCACCAGGGCAACGAGCTCGGCCTCGACCTGCACAACATCACGTGGCGCCGGGTCATGGACGTCAACGACCGTTCGCTGCGGAACATCATCGTCGGCCTCGGCGGGAAGATGGACGGCATCACCCGCCAGACCGGCTTCGACATCACCGCGGCCTCCGAGGTCATGGCGATCCTGGCGCTCAGCACCTCGGTCGAGGACATGCGTGCCCGCATGGGCCGCATCGTGGTCGGCTACACCAAGGACGGCACGCCGGTCACCGCCGAGCAGCTGAAGGGCGCCGGCTCGATGGCGGTCATCATGCGCGAGGCGATCAAGCCGAACCTGCTGCAGACCATCGAGAACACGCCGGTCATCGTGCACGCCGGCCCGTTCGGCAACATCGCCCACGGCAACAGCTCGATCGTGGGCGACCTCATCGGCATCCGCGGTGGCGACTACCTCATCACCGAGGCCGGGTTCGGCGCCGACATGGGTGCCGAGCGCTTCTTCAACATCAAGTGCCGCACCTCCGGCATGGTGCCCGACGCCGCCGTGCTCGTCGCCACCGTCCGTGCGCTCAAGGCTCACAGCGGCAAGTTCCGCATCGTGGCAGGCAAGCCGCTGCCCGCCGAGCTCCTCATGGAGAACCCCGACGACGTGCGTGCCGGTGCGGCCAACCTCATCAAGCAGATCGAGAACGTCAAGGTCCACGGCGTCTCCCCGGTCGTGGCCATCAACGCCTTCCCGGGCGACTTCGCCTCCGAGCACCAGGCGATCCGCGAGATCGCCGAGTCGGTGGGCGCCCGCGTGGCCGTGTGCACCCACTTCTCCGACGGCGGCCTGGGCGCCACCGAGCTGGCGCAGGCCGTGGTCGAGGCATGCGACGAGCCGAGCAGCTTCCAGTACGCGTACGAGGATTCGGCCACGCTGAAGCAGAAGATCGAGGCCGTGGCCACCAAGGTGTACGGCGCATCCAAGGTCACCTACTCGGCGGCGGCGAACACCCAGCTCGACCGCTACGAGAAGAACGGCTTCGGCAACCTGCCGGTCTGCATCGCGAAGACGCACCTGTCGATCTCGGGCGACCCCACGCTGAAGGGCGCGCCCACGGGTCACACGCTCAACGTGCGCGAGGCGCGTGCGAGCGTCGGTGCCGGCTTCGTGTACCCGATCTGCGGCGACATGACGACGATGCCCGGCCTCGGTTCCGCCCCGGCGGCGTCGATCATCGACTTCGACGACGACGGCGAGATCGTCGGGCTGTCGTGAGCGCCGTCATCATCGACGGCAACGCCGTTCGCGACCAGATCATCGCCGAGCTCCGCGCCACCATCGAGGCCGTCGGCAACCCGCCGGTGTGCCTCGCCACGGTGCTCGTCGGTGACGACAAGCCCAGCCAGTCGTACATCCGCAGCAAGCAGAAGAAGGCCGGCGAGGCAGGCATCCTGTCGCGCCACACCGACCTGCCCGCGACGGCCACCCAGGCCGAGGTGAACGCCACCATCGAGGCCCTCGCGGCCGACCCGTCGGTGCACGGCATCCTGTGCCAGTTCCCCCTGCCCGACGGCCTCGACATGGAGCAGGTGCTCGAGCGGATCCCGTTCGAGAAGGACGTCGACGGGCTCACCGAGCGGTCGATGGGCCGCCTCGTACGCGGCCAGCCGGGCCACGTCGGGTGCACGCCGCTCGGCGTGATGCGGCTGCTCGAGCGCTACCAGGTGCCGACGGCCGGCAAACGCGCCGTCGTCGTGGGCCGCTCGACCCTCACCGGCCTGCCGCAGGTGCTCCTGCTCGGCCGCAAGGGCTGCGACGCGACGGTCACGTTGGCGCACTCGCGCACGCCCGCCGCCGACATGATCGAGCTGTGCAGCTCGGCCGACATCATCGTTGCGTGTGCCGGCCAGGCCCGCATGATCACCGCAGCGCACGTCAAGCCGGGGGCTGCCGTCATCGACGTCGGCATCAGCCGCACCGAGGCCGGCCTCGTGGGCGACGTCGACTTCGACGCCGTCAAGGAGATCGCCGGCTGGCTGACGCCGATGCCCGGTGGCACCGGCCCGATGACCATCGCGTGCCTGCTCGAGAACACGCTCGAAGCAGCCCGCATGCAGGGCGCCTTCCCGGCCTGAGCCGGGCTCAGCTCGAAGGTCCGGTCACGATGCGGTTGCGGCCGTCGGCCTTCGCCCGCATCAGGCAACGGTCGGCGATGGTCACCAACTCCGACAGCGTGGCGCCATCGTCGGTGTCGACCACGCCGGCCGAGACCGTGAAGAGGGGCATCTGTCCGCCGGCCGCTGCCGCGTCGAGTTCCATCCGCACGCGGTCGAAGGCCGATGCGGCCTCGCCGGCCGTCAGGCCGGGCATCACCACCAGGAATTCTTCGCCGCCGTAGCGGCACACCAGATCGCACTTGCGCAGCGTGTCACGGAGGATGCGGGCGAAGATCCGCAGAGCCCGGTCGCCGGCATCGTGGCCGTGCGTGTCGTTCAGCACCTTGAAGTTGTCGAGGTCGGCCAGCACCAGGGCGAACGCCTGGTCGTCATGCATCAGGGCGCGAACCTCGTGCTCGAGGCAGCGCCGGTTCAGCAGGCCCGTCAGCGGATCGGTGTTGGCCTGCAGTTGGCTCTGCCTCATCGCCGTCAACAGGCCGATCCGAGCGCCGAGGTGGTGGGTGACAGCGGACAGCCCGGCGATCTCGAGCTCGGCGAACGACGCCTCGCGGGCCCGCACGGCGTGGACGACACCGACTGACGAACCCATCACACTGATCGGGATGCAGACGGCCGACACCGGGACGCCGGAGGGGCGACGGAGGTGGGGGCAGGCGTCGAACTCCTGGCTGTCGTCGAAGCGGATCGCATGACCCTGCCGGACGGCGGGGCACGACCGAGGCGTGCCGACGTCACAGCCCTCAGCTGGTGCGCCATCGTGCTCGCTCCGGGCAGCCTGGGCGAGGTGGGCCTTGCTCGAATCGGCGAGCAGCACCTCGACGCCGATCGTCGGCGAGAGCGAGCAGACCGCGCTGACGGCCACGCCGAGCGCTGCCGGCTCGTCGACGGCCATGTCGAGGGCTCGTACGAGGCGTGACTCGAAGCAGCGCCTGGCGCACTCGCTGCCGAGCAGTTCCTCCCGCTCCTCGACCTCGCGCCGCTGGCGCAGCAGGAAGTGACGCATGGGCAGCGCCGTGAGCACGAACAGCGCCACGCCCGACACGACGACGTGAGCCACGGGCGACCACGGCCCGACGACGATCGCGCCGGAGATTCCGAAGCTGGCAACGCTGACCAGCACCACCCACGCCACGTCGAGCGCGATGAT
>JBEGOE010000222.1:0-7293 GCA_041182165.1 Actinomycetota bacterium | reverse complement strand
GTCCTTCGGCGTGGTGCTGCTCGAGGCGATGGCGGCCGGCACCGCCCTCGTCGCGATCGGGCTCGACGGCTACCGCAACGTCGCCACCGACGACGTCGACGCCGTGCTCGTCGAGCCGGGTGACGTCGAGCAGCTCGCCACGTCGCTGAAGCGAGCGCTGTTCGACGAGGGGCTCCGTACTCGGCTCACCGCCGCCGGCGTCGTTCGGGCCTCCGACTTCTCGATGCGTGCGCTGGCCGAGGTCTATGCGGCTCACTACCGACGCATCTCGGCCGACCGGCAAGGCCGCCATCGGACGCCGCACGTCACGGACGACCGCCTCGGTGCCCGTCTGATCGACAGGGTCTTCGGCCGCACGCTGGCCTGACCCTTCCCGGAAGGAAACACCATGCTCTGGATCGTGCTCGCCATCGTGGCCGTGCTGGTCGTCATCGCGATCGTCACGTACAACGGCCTCATCCGCAGTCGGAACCAGGTCGAGAACGCCTGGTCCCAGATCGACGTGCAGCTCAAGCGCCGCATCGACCTCATCCCCAACCTCGTCGAGACCGTCAAGGCCTACGCCGCGCACGAGAAGGAGACCCTCGACGCGGTCATCCGGGCCCGCAACGCGGCGATGGCCGCCCCGAGCGACCCGCACGCACAGGCAGCGGCCGACACCATGATGACCGGTGCGTTGCGCCAGATCTTCGCGCTGAGCGAGTCGTACCCCGACCTCAAGGCGAACCAGAACTTCCTCGCTCTCCAGGAGGAGCTGACCGCCACCGAGGGCCGGGTCGCCTACGCGCGGCAGTTCTACAACGACTCGGTGCTGAACTACAACAACAAGCTCCAGCAGGTGCCGACGGTGATCTTCGCCTCGATGCTGAAGTTCGACAAGCGCGAGTACTTCGAGGCCGACGAGTCGGCCCGCGACGTCCCGAAGATCGGCTTCTGATCCGGGTCCACCGGGCCGTGGTGGGGGGCATGCCCGCCGTGGCGGGCCGACCGCCGTTACCCTGGCGGACGTCATGTTCGAACTGATCCGTGCGAACCGTCGCAAGAGCATCGCGCTCGTGGCGGGATTCGTTGCCTTCCTCGCTCTCGTCGGTGCCGTCATCGGCGTGCTCATCGGGTACGGCCTCATCGGCACGATCGTGGCTGTCCTCATCTCCGGCGGCATCGCGTTCGCTTCGTACTGGAAGGCCGACGTGATCGCGCTGTCGGTCAGCCGGGCGCACCCCGCCGACCCGCAGCAGTACCAACGCCTCCACAACCTGGTCGAGGGGCTCTGCATCGCGAGCGGGTTGCCGAAGCCCCGCGTCTACGTGGTCGACGACCCGGCACCGAACGCGTTCGCCACCGGGCGCAACCCGCGCCACGCCGCCATCGCAGTCACCACCGGGCTGCTGGCGAAGATGAACCGGGTCGAGCTCGAGGGCGTGCTCGCTCACGAGCTGTCGCACATCCGGAACTACGACATCCTGGTCAGCACCCTGGCGGTCACCCTGGTGGGCAGCATCGCCATCCTCACCGACGTCGCGATCCGCCTGATGTGGTGGAACGGCGGGCGGGTGTCACGTGAGGGCGATCATGACAACGGGAACAACCCGTTGGCATTCGTCGGCCTCTTCCTGCTGATCCTCGCCCCGATCATCGCCCGGGCGATGCAGGCGACCATCAGCCGTCAGCGCGAGACGCTGGCAGACGTGAGCGCCTGCCAGATGACGCGTTACCCGCCCGGCCTCATCTCGGCACTCGAGAAGCTCCGCGACGACACCACCGTGGTCCACTCGGCGAGCACCGCAACGGCACACATGTGGATCGAACAGCCGATGTCCGGTGTCGGTGACGAGGGTAAGTTCGGCCGCGTCCACCGGCTCTTCGACACTCACCCGCCGCTCGAAGAGCGGATCGCACTCCTGAGGGAGCTCTAGATGCAGCTGCGCACCACACTCGCCGTCGTCGCCGTGGCAGGACTTGTTCTCGTCGGCTGCTCTGGTGGCGACGATGCTGCGGCGCCCGACACGACCATCGCGGCGACCACCACGACAGCCGTCGTCGAGACCACGGTGCCGGCATCGAGCACCGTGGCGCCCGCGGTCAGCACGACGGTGCCCGCCGAAGCGCCCGTCATGCCGCTCACCGGCCTGCCGATCACCGAGGAGGGCGCGGACGCCCGACCCGCGCTGGTCGCGAAGATCGACAACCACCCGCAGTCGCGCCCACAGTTCGGTCTCAACTCGGCCGACATCGTGTTCGAGGAGGACGTCGAGAACCTCACCCGCTTCGCTGCGGTCTACCAGAGCTCGATCCCCGAACGCGTCGGCCCGGTGCGGTCGGGCCGCACGCAGGACGTCGACCTGCTCGGCTCGCTGAACAAGCCGATGTTCGTCTGGAGCGGCGGCAACCCCAGCGTGACCCGCGCCATCAACGCTTCCGACCTCGTGAGCCTCAGCCCGGCCGTCACCGGCAACGTCGGCTTCTTCCGCGAGCAGCGTGGCAATGAAAAGAGCGAGCACACGCTGTATGCGCGGCCGACCGAGATGTACGCCTCGTTCTGGCCGCTCTTCGCGCCCGCCCCGCCGCAGCAGTTCCAGTACCGCTCAGACGGTGAAGCGCCCGCCGGGACGGCCTCCGCCGGGGTCGACCTGGCGATGGACAACGTGCAGGTCGTCTGGACCTGGGACGCTGCCACCGCGAGCTACCTCCGCGCCCAGGACGGCAAGCCACACATGGACGCCGAGCTCGGCCAGGTGAACGCGCCGAACGTCGTCGTGCTCGAGGTCGTCTACCGGCCGAGCCCGGCCGACGCCCGCAGCCCGGAGGCGCAGACCATCGGCACAGGCGTGGCATTCGTGTTCACCGGCGGCTCGTTGGTGCGCGGCACCTGGGAGCGCGACGACCGGTTGCAGCCCTTCGTGCTCACGGCCGACGACGGCTCGGTCATCGAGCTGACCCCGGGCCGCACCTGGGTCGAACTGGCGCGGGTGGGCAAGACCACACCCGCCTGACTCTGTCCACCCGGAGGCTGTCACGCATGGCACCCGGGATCGGCTGTGGGTCGCTGGAGGGCGTACGGGTACCATGGCGTGCATGAGCTCGAACTCCGAAGCCACCGGCACCTTCCGCGTCAAGCGCGGCCTCGCCGAGATGATGAAGGGCGGCGTCATCATGGACGTCGTCACCCCAGAGCAGGCGAAGGTCGCCGAGGACGCGGGCGCCTGTGCCGTCATGGCGCTCGAGCGTGTGCCGGCAGACATCCGCCGTGACGGTGGCGTCGCCCGCATGAGCGACCCGGAGATGATCGAGGGCATCAAGGCCGCGGTCACCATCCCCGTCATGGCCAAGGCGCGCATCGGCCACTTCGTGGAGGCCCAGATCCTCGAGGCGCTCGGCGTCGACTATGTCGACGAGAGCGAGGTGCTCACCCCGGCCGACGAGGCGCACCACATCGACAAGTTCGCGTTCACCGTGCCGTTCGTGTGCGGCGCCACCAACCTCGGCGAGGCCTTGCGCCGCATCAGCGAGGGTGCCTGCATGATCCGCTCGAAAGGCGAGGCCGGCACGGGCAACATCGTCGAGGCCGTGCGCCACCTGCGCAGCATCCTCGGCGACATCAAGCGCATCGGCGCTGCCAACGACTCGGCCGAGCTGTTCGAGTGGGCCAAGAAGCTGCAGGCGCCCCTGCCGCTCGTGCAGGAGATCGCCGAGACCGGCAAGCTGCCCGTGCCGCTGTTCTGCGCCGGTGGCATCGCCACCCCGGCCGACGCTGCGCTCGCCATGCAGCTCGGTGCCGAGGCCGTGTTCGTCGGCTCGGGCATCTTCAAGAGCGACGACCCGGCGCCGCGTGCGAAGGCGATCGTCGAGGCGACCACTCACTTCAACGACGCACACATCCTGGCCAAGGTCAGCCGTGGCCTGGGCGCCCCTATGACCGGCATCGGCATGGACGAGATCAACCAGCGCTACGCCGAGCGCGGCTGGTGAGATGAGACGTTCGGCGGGGGAGCGGCCCCCAGGTGGATTCGGTGCACGACCACGTTCACAGCGACCCGCATCGGACGGCCGTCATCGGTGTGCTCGCGCTGCAGGGCGCGTTCGCCGCGCACCAGCGCGTCCTCGCTGAGCTCGGCGCCGAGACCAGACAGGTCCGCAACGCGAACGACCTCGCCGCTGTCGACGCGCTCGTCATGCCGGGCGGCGAGAGCACGACGATGTCGATGCTGCTCGAGTCGACCGGGCTGTTCGACCCGATCGCTCGTCGCATCGCCCACCACATGCCGGTGTTCGGAACGTGCGCCGGCATGATCCTGCTCGCCACCGACGTCCTCGACGGCCGGCCCGACCAGCGTCGGTTCGGCGCGATCCGCCTGTCGGTGCGTCGCAACGGGTACGGCCGTCAGGTCGACAGCTTCGAGAGCGACATCGAGGTCGAGGGCCTCGACGGGCCGCTGCACGCCGTCTTCATCCGTGCGCCCAAGGTCGAGTCCGTCGAGCCCGGCGTGCAGGTGCTCGCCCGCCACGAGGGTGTCCCGGTGCTGGCGCGAGAGGGTGCCGTGTTGGTCGCGTCGTTCCACCCCGAGCTCACCGACGACCACCGCCTGCACGCAGCGTTCCTCGACATGGTCCATACTGCAGCTGCCACCAGCGGCCCAGCCGCCTGACTGTTCACCCATCCATCCACCTCACGGAGAATCCCCACCATGTCCGGCCACTCCAAATGGGCAACGATCAAGCACAAGAAAGGCGCCGCCGATGCGCGCCGGGCGAAGGTGTTCGCCAAGCTCGCGCGGCAGCTCGAGGTTGCCGCCCGTGACGGTGGCGGGGATCCGTCCACCAACGCCACGCTGCGCACCCAGGTGCTCAAGGCCAAGGCCGCGTCGATGAACAACGACCTCATCGATCGGGCCATCAAGCGCGGCACCGGGCAGACCGACGGTGGCACCTACGAGTCGATCACGTACGAGGGCTATGCGCCGGGCGGCGTGGGGCTGCTCATCGATGCGCTCACCGACAACCGCAACCGCACCAGCGCCGACGTGCGCAACGTCTTCAGCAAGCTCGGCGGCTCGCTGGCCGAGCCTGGCGCAGTCGGCTGGCAGTTCAGCCGCAGGGGTGTCCTGATGGCGGCTGGCGGCGAGGACGAGGTCATGATGGCGGCGCTCGACGCCGGGGCCGACGATGTGTCGGCAGACGGCGAGCAGTGGCGCATCACCTGCGACCCGTCGATCGTGTTCGAGGTGCGTGACGCGCTCGAGGCGGCCGGTGTGCGCGTCGAGTCGGCCGAGTCGACCATGGTCTCGTCCACCACCATCGAGGTCACCGATCCCGACGATGTCCGCAAGATCCTCCGCATCATCGATGCGTTGGAGGACAATGACGACGTGCAGGACGTCTACGGCAACTTCGACATCAGTGACGAGCTCATGGAAGCGGTCGGCTGATGGCCGTCGGCGTGGGCGACGCGGCGCCCGATTTCACCCTGCCGGCCACCGGTGGTGGCACCGTCTCGCTGAGCGACTTCACCGGTCACCCGGTCGTGCTCGTCTTCTACCCGGGTGACGACACCCCGGTGTGCACCAAGCAGCTCAACACCTACAACGACGAGTTCGCGCAGTTCGAGCAGCTCGACGCGCACGTGCTGGGCATCTCGGCGCAGGGCCTCGAGAGCCACGAGCAGTTCTCCGGCAAGCACGGCTTCAAGTTCCCGCTCCTGGCAGACACCGACAAGAAGGTGGCCGGGCTGTACGGGACGCTGGGCCCCATCGGCTTCCCGCGCCGCAGCGTGTTCATCGTCGACGGCGAGGGCGTCGTGCGTTATGCGCACCGGGCCATCGCCGGCCTCACGTACCGCCCCGTGAGCGAGTTGGTCGACGTCCTCCAGAAGCTCTGACCCGACTGCTATGGTCGTACGCGTGTTCGACCTCGGATCCGATCGCTCGTGACCACCGCCGCTCCCGTACGCGTGCTCGGCATCGACCCCGGGCTCACGCGTTGCGGATACGCCGTCATCGAGGCCCGAGGCAGCCGCCAGCTCACCGCGTTGGCGCTCGGCGTCATCCGCACGCCACCCACCGACGCGCTGCCCCAGCGGTTGGCCGCGCTGAAGCTCGAGCTCGCTGCGCTCATCGCCGAGTTCCGGCCACACGCCGTCGCGGTCGAGCAGGTGTTCTTCCAGGTGAACGTGCGCACCGCCATGAGCGTCGGCCAGGCCAGCGGGCTGGCACTCGCCGAGGCGGCCACCGCCGGTTGTGACGTCATGCAGTACACCCCGAACCAGGTGAAGAACGCCGTGGCCGGCTACGGCGGCGCCGACAAGCTGCAAGTGCAGAAGATGGTGCAGCAGCGGCTGGGTCTCTCGCGCGTGCCCGAGCCGCCCGATGCCGCCGATGCCGCTGCGTTGGCGTTGTGCCATCTCGCGATGGCACCGCTCGCCGCCAGCATGGCCCAGACCCGAGCGGCGGCGGTCCGATGATCGGCTCGCTGCGCGGGGCGGTGCTCGAGCGCACGAACGACACGTCGGTCCTGGTCGAGGTCGGCGGCGTCGGCTACGTCGTCACGGTCACCCCCCGCACACTGGCCGAGCTCGAGCCGGGGTCGCCGGTGTTCCTGTACGTCCACCACCACATCCGCGAGGACGCCCAGACGCTCTACGGGTTCCGCCAGCGCGACGAGCGGTCCACGTTCGAGGTGCTCATCGCCACCCACGGCATCGGCCCGGCGCTCGCCATTGCGATCCTCGGTACGCATGCACCATCGGCGCTCGTCGACATCGTGGCCACCAGTGACCTCGGTGCGCTCACTCTGGTGCCGGGCGTCGGCAAGAAGACCGCCGAGCGCCTGCTCGTCGAGCTGCGCAACCGGCTCAACCTCCCGATGCTCGACCCGGTGGGCGCCGGCAGTGGCGGCGGCACCGTGGTGGGCGACGTGCGTGAGGCCCTCGCCGGGCTCGGCTATGGGCCCGACGAGGTCCGCGACGCGTTGCGCGAGCTTCCGGCCACGGGCGATGCGTCGTCGCTGCTGCGAGATGCGCTCAAACTGTTGGGTGCCAAGCGTGCGTGACGAGTTCCTCGACCCGCAGGCGGTGAACGACACCGACCACGTCGACGACGTCGGCCTGCGCCCGCGGCGCCTCGCCGAGTTCGTTGGCCAGAGCGAGCTCAAGGAGCATCTCTCCATCGTGCTCGAGGCGGCGAAGAAGCGCGGGCAGCCTGCCGACCACCTGCTGCTCGCCGGGCCGCCCGGCCTCGGCAAGACGTCGAGGGCAGGCATCGTCGCGGCCGAGATGGGCGTGCACCTGCACATCACCTC
>JBEGOE010000221.1:0-2631 GCA_041182165.1 Actinomycetota bacterium | reverse complement strand
GGTCACCGGCGTGGTAGGTGGGGAGCATGCTGGTCCCGAAGGTCACCACCGGCGTCAGCCATCCCACCGACACGGCGAGCGCCACGAGGGCGGCAGCGGTCACCAGGAGCGCGGCGAGGCCACGGCCGAGGCGACCCCCGAACGACGAGGCGCCCGGAGCCGGAGCAGCGAGCCGACGGCGGCGGGGCATCGCGGTGCCGCGACGGAGCAGCGTCGCCCGGCCGAACGGCGCGGACGCAGCGACGCTGCCGATCTCGGTCACGTCTCGCTGACGTTGATCAGCAGTTCGTTCACGTTCTGGCTGCTGGCGCGGTCGGTGCCGGTTGCCGTGCAGATCGAGACGAACGCGGTGATCGGGCCGCAGGTGTACGCGCCGACGTCGACGCGGGGGTCGCCGGGAACGACCGGGTCGGTGCGGAACTTGATGCGCAGCACCTGAGCGTTGATGCGGCTGTCGAGGTTGTCGAAGGTGACCGTGACGGTGTCGATCAGGTCGCCCTCGTCGTCGTCGCCCAGGCTGTACGCGACGTTGGTGACCGTGGCACCGGAGACGACCTGGGACATCTTGCCGCCCACGAACCCGTCGGACGATGCGTCGTCGATGCCACCCGCGGTGAACGCACCACTCGTCGCCAGCATCGTGGCCGCGATGATGGCCGTGCCGCCGATGAGCTTGGTTCGCCGCCTGATCTGCATTCCGGGTCCTCCTGTTCGGACCCGCGAAGGGTGCCGCCACCGGAGAACTGTCCGGTTTCGTCAACCAGGTGCAACGATCTGTGCTAGGCGTCGCGCAGAGAGCGTTCGTGCGCGTTGAGGACCGCCCGCAGCGAGGCCGTGATCGTGCTCGGATCGGTGCCGACGCCCCACAGGACCCCGTGCCCGGGGCTCGACGTCTCGACGTAGGCCACCGCTGTCGAATCGGACCCCTGGCCCATCGCGTGCTCGGCATAGTCGATCACGTCGAGCGTGGCACCCATGCCGACACGGATCGCCTTCACGAAGGCGTCGATCGGGCCGTTGCCCTCGCCCGTCACCGTCACGCGCTCGCCGTCGACAACCAGCTGCGCCGTGATCTCGGTGCGACCGGACGACGAGTCGCTGCGGAGCTCGTGCGAATCGAGCCGCAGCCGTGGCTCGGCGGTGAGGTACTCGGACTGGAAGGCGTCCCACATCACGACCGGGCTGATCTCGGTGCCCGAGTCCTCGGTGATGTGCTGGATGGTCTTCGAGAACTCGATCTGCAGGCGGCGCGGCAGATCGAAGCCGTGCTCGGTCTTCATGACGTACGCCACGCCGCCCTTGCCGCTCTGGCTGTTGACGCGGATGACCGCCTCGTAGGTGCGCCCGAGGTGCTTGGGGTCGAGCGGCAGGTACGGCACGCCCCACTCCGGGTACTCGCCACCGTTGGCCTCGGCCTTGCGGTCGAGCGCCTCGAAGCCCTTCTTGATCGCGTCCTGGTGGCTGCCACTGAAGGCGGTGTAGACGAGGTCGCCCACCCACGGGTGCCGCGGGTGCACGGGTAGCCGGTTGCAGTACTCGGCGGTGCGGCGCAGGGCGTCGATGTCGGTGATGTCGAGTTCGGGGTCGACGCCCTGCACGAACAGGTTGATCGCGAGGTTGACGATGTCGACGTTGCCGGTGCGCTCGCCGTTGCCGAACAACGTGCCCTCGACCCGGTCGGCGCCGGCCATGACGCCCATCTCGGCGGCTGCCGTGGCGGTGCCGCGGTCGTTGTGCGGGTGCAGGCTGATGACCACGCTGTCGCGTTGGCGGACGTGCCGGCCGAACCATTCGATGACGTCGCCGTAGACATTCGGTGTGTAGCACTCGACCGTGGCCGGCAGGTTCAGGATGATCGGCTTCTCGGGCGTCGGCTCGATGACGTCCATCACGGCGTGGCACACCTCGATCGCGAACTCGGGCTCGGTGAGGGTGAAGCTCTCCGGCGAGTACTCGTAGCGGATGTGCGTGTCGGGGAGCGTCTCTTCGAGCTTGCGGCACAGCTTGGCGCCGTTGACCGCGATGTCGATGATGCCTTGCCTGTCGAGGTTGAACACGACCTCGCGCTGTAGCGGGTTGGTCGAGTTGTAGAAGTGGACGATCGCTCGCGGCGCGCCCTGCAGGCACTCGTACGTCCGCTCGATCAGCTCCTGGCGGCACTGCACCAGCACCTGGATCGTGACATCGTCGGGGATCAGGTCCTCGTCGATGAGCTGGCGCACGAAGTCGAAGTCGGGCTGGCTCGCCGAGGGAAAGCCGACCTCGATCTCCTTGAACCCCATGTTCACCAGCGCCTCGAACATGCGCCGCTTGCGCTGGGTGTCCATCGGATCGATCAGGGCCTGGTTGCCGTCACGGAGGTCGACGCTGCACCACAGCGGTGCTCGGTCGACGACGACGTTCGGCCACGTGCGGTCGGTGAGCACGACGGGCACGAAGCGGCGGTACTTGTCGAAGGCCATCTTCTTGGGGGTGACGTTGGCGGGAGGCATGAGAACTCCTGTTGGACGGGCGGCGGTGCGGTGACGGCGGGCAGCGAGACGAAGGTGGACACCGGCCGGAAAAAGCAAGAAGCCCCCGGCCGGGAGGCGAGGGGCGGGCAAGCGCGAATATGCGGCGCTTGCCCTACAT
>JBEGOE010000220.1:0-8998 GCA_041182165.1 Actinomycetota bacterium | reverse complement strand
GGCGACACCGTGACCGCCCTCACGTGGTCGCCCGACGACGAGTCGACGATCACGGTCACCGCGCACGGCCTCACCGGTGACCAGCTCGTGACAGTGGCCGAGCTGTCAGTGCGGGGCGACGCGCAGTTGCTCGGCGAGACACTGTTCGACGGCATGACGCGGGTGCTCGACCGGCCGACGGTGAGCGACGTGCTCGACGAGGAGTTGTTCACCCGCTCGCGCTCGACCAGCACGTTCACCCGGCCCGACGACCACGGCACCATGGTGGTCGAGTCGGCCCCGATCGACCCCGACGAGGAGGCACTGCTCGGGTTCGTCCTCGACGGCGACCGCGGCACCCTCGACGTGTACGGGTCGCGCACGGCGATGATCACCTTCCGCAACGGGACGACACGGGTGATCGTGCGGTCGGACCTGTCGCTCGACGAACTCGAGCAGGTCGCCCCGTCGGGCGTCCGCCCGGCCACCACCGACGAATGGGATGCACTCGTCGCCGGTCCACCGAACTCCGTGAACGGGCCGCTCGCCGTCGACCCACGATCGCAACTGGTGGCGCTCGGCGTCACCCAGGCCGGGACATCGTGGCGTGTGAACGTCGACGTGGGCCGCGGCACCGTCAGCCTCGACGACAACGGGTCGGAGGACCGGTTCATGATCGACGACCTCCTCTCCGACCGCACCGTCACCCTGCGGTCGACGCCATCCACCACGTTCGTGGTGGTCCGCGCGGCACCCGAGATCGGCGCGGTCGTGGCCAGGGTGACTGCGGGTGGCTCGGCTCGCGTGATCGCGCTGCGATCGGTCGACGGTGACGACCACCTGTACGGCGCCCTGGCGTTCAGCGAGGATGGCGACGTGACGGTGGAGCTGCTCGACGACGAGGGGCAGGTGGTCGACGGTGCGGCGTGACGGAGCCGATGCCGGGTCGACGCGCAGAACCGGGACCGAGATCGAGTTCCTGGCTCCGGACAGCCGGGCGTTCGGCGAGGCCACGCAGGTCGACTTCGCCGGCTTCGACGGCGACGACGCCACCGAGTTCGACCTCGACGAGGAGACCCGCTCGCGCTGGCTGACGGCGGTGGCCGCGATCGTCGTCCTGGGCCTCGTCGCTGCCGGTGTGGTGGCCGCCGCGCCGTGGGCCGACGACGCCGCAGCGCCGCCGCCCACCACCGTGGCGCCGCCGCCCATCACCGTCTTCGCACCGACCGAGACCACCGACATCCTGCAGGGGATTGCCGTCGAACCGATCGGCTGGGTGGTCGACGATCCGCCGGATGGCTTCGAGTTCTCCGGCGCCTGGTCACAGCCCCGGACCGGGGTGATGTCGTCGCTGCTCGACGTCTGGCTCGAGCGGCCCACCGAGCCGACGAGCGGCCGCTGGGTGACCGTGCAATGGAGCGACTACCTCGGGGACACGCTCACCCCCGACGGCGCCCGAGTGGTGGCCGACGGTCGGCCAGCGGTCGTCTCGATCGATGCGGACGGGGTCACGACGGTGCGGGCACGGGTCGTCCCGCAGGGCGACGGTGAGAGCGACGGCGTCGAGATCCGCGCGAGCGGCGTCGAGCTCGGCCTGCTGATCGACCTCGCCGGCCGCGTGCAGCGCGACGTCGTGGGCGTCTCGAACAGCGGCTACGGCGATAGCGGTCTCGACGTCGTCGATGCCACCGACGGGCTGACGCTGGCGTGGAGCGGCACCCCGATCTCCCCCGGGCTGTTCGGGGCGTTCGGAGACCCGGACGCGATGACCGGCCTCTACGGGCCGGCCGATGGCAGCGGGATATGGATCGAGCTCCGCCCCGTCGACACCACGTTGCTGGCCCTCATGCCGATCCTGCTCAGGGAGGTGCCGCTGCCGAACGAGCTCGCACGGCAGATGAAGGCGGTGGGACGGCCCGCCACCGTCTACGCGGTCAGCCCCACCGACGACGAGCAGTGGCTCTTCGCGACCTGGGTCGACGGCGACGAGGCGGTCACCATCAGTTCGTACGACGTCGATCTGACGACGGTGCTCGCCACGCTCGCGTCGACACGGCGGGCAGAGCCCGACGAGTGGGTCGACCTGATCGAGCGGAGCCAACGGGTCATCAGCTTCGACGAGGCCGGCCCGTCACCGTCGGCGTCGCAGCAGGGCGCGTTCGCCGACGGCACCGAGTGGACGAGCTCGTTCGCTGCCACCTTCTTCTGGATCCGGACCGGCGCCGACGGCTGGTACAGCCCAATTCGGATCGGCAACGGTGCTGCCGTACGCCGGTACGCGGACGTCGACGTCGATGTGATCGCTGCGACGGCGCAGTGGCCGAGCCCAGCACGCGTGATGCGGGTGACGGTCGGCGGCGCCGCGCCGGTCGACGTGCCGCTCGTGCAGATGGGTGACGAGCCGACCTTCGCCGGGTTGTTCGTGCAGCGCGAGATCGCGCCGATCTCGGTGGAACTGCTCGACGCGCAGGGCGAAGTCGTGCCGGTCGGCTAAACCAGCTCGACGCCGAGCCGACGTGCCAGCGCCACCACCGTCGTCAGCGGGAGGCCCACCACGTTGCTGACGCTGCCCTGCACGCTCGACACGAACACCCCGCCCGCGCCCTGGATGGCATAGGCGCCGGCCTTGCCGAACGGCTCGCCGGTGCCGAGGTACCACTCGAGCGCGCCGGCGGTGATGGGCGTGAAGGTGACGAACGTGGTGGCCACGGCGGTGGCCTCGGCGTCGCCCATGCGCAGGGTGACGCCGGTGTGGACCCGATGTGTGCGGGCCGAGAGCGACCGCAGCATCGACCGGACCTCGTCGTCGTCGGCGGGCTTCGCGAGAACCCGGCCGTCGAGGTCGACCGTCGTGTCGGCGGCGATCACCAGTTCGTCGGGTGCTGCCGCGATGGCTGCCGCCTTCTCGATGGCCAGGCGGCGGACGTAGGCGACGGGGTCCTCACCGGGACGTTCGGTCTCGTCGATGTCGGCGGGCCGGATGTCGATGTCGAGGCCGAGCTGCGCGAGGAGGTCGCGACGACGCGGCGACGAGGAGCCCAGGACCACGCGCACGGCTCAGCCGCCGCTCAGCGACATGACGGTGTCGTCGTCGGGGACGGTGTCGTCGTCGAGGTGGTCGAGGTAGCCGTCGGGTAGCGCCACCCGGATCGGGCCGTTCGTATGGCCCCGGCGGATCCGCTCGCCACCCTCGACGATGGTGATCGTCGGGTCGACCTGGGCGATGAGATCCTCGAGCTCACCGATCGTGGAGATCATCGCGAACCGGCCGCGCATCTCGCCACCCACCGGGTAGCCGGTGAGATACCAGGAGGTGTGCTTGCGGAAGTCGCGCATCGCGATCTGCGGGCCGAGGTGGTCGAGCAGGCGGACGGCGTGCTCGTACATCACGGCGCAGACCTCGCCGAGCACCGGGGACGTCGGCACCGGCCGCCCGTTGAGCGCCTCGACGAGGTCACGGAACAGCCACGGCCGGCCGAGGCAGCCACGGCCGATCACGACACCATCGCAGTCGGTGGCCTGCATCATCGCGATCGCATCGGCTGCTTCCCAGATGTCGCCGTTGCCGAGCACGGGGATGTCGGTGACTGCTGCCTTCAGCTCACCGATCGCGTCCCAGTGCGCCGTGCCGGCGTAGTGCTGCTCGGCCGTGCGAGCGTGCAGGGCGATGGCGGCGACGCCCTCCTCGGCAGCGATGAGCCCGGTCTGGATGTGGGTGAGGATCGTCGGGGTGAGGCCGATGCGGAACTTGGCGGTGACCGGGACGCCGTAGGGCGCTGCTGCACCGACGGCCGAGTGCAGGATCGCCCGCAGCAGCTTCGGCTTGGCGGGCACCGCAGCGCCGCCGCCCTTGCGGGTCACCTTGGCCGCCGGGCACCCGAAGTTGAGGTCGACGTGGTCGACCCGGCCCGCGGCGCACACCTTCCGGATCGCCTCGCCGATCATGACCGGGTCGCTGCCGTACATCTGCAGGCTGCGTGGCTGCTCGTCTGCAGCGAAGGTCATCATCCGGTCGGTCTTGGCGTTGCCGTGGACGACCGCCGTCGACATCACCATCTCGTTGACGTAGATCAGCCCCGGAGCGAACTGCCGGCACATCGATCGGAAGGCCGTGTTCGTGACGCCGGCCATCGGGGCGAGCACGACGGGCGCAGCGGGGGTGAAGGGTCCGATCCGCAGTTCGTGGCGCACGTGGATCAACGGTACCGGCGGTGCCAGCGAGCGCCGACGTCACGCCAGTGCAGACAGCGGTACCGGCTCGACTCGCTGAACGCCCGGACGTCGAGCTCGAACACCCCACGTGCCACGACCTGCGCCCGCCCCACCCTGACCTGATGCCGCATGACATCGCTCACGCGTTGCGGCGCCGACGTCCGCTGCGTGGCGGCGAGGTCGAGGCCCTCGGCCAGGAGCAGGCGCACCACCTCGTGGATCGAGAGCGGCCCACCGCCCGCCCGCAGGTACGTACCGAGGATCGCCCGCCGCACGTCCAGGGGGCGCAACCAGGCGGGGTTGGCCGGGAGTGGGGTGTCGGGCGCGGTGTCGGAGCCAGGGGATGTCATGCCCGCGATGACAGGCAGCGAGCCGACCGCATCGGAAGCCACCATGGTCCTCGCGCATTCCGGTGGTCATCGTCCGGTCACGTCAGTTCGATTTCGAAGCCACTGCGCCAGCACCTACCGGGCGGGCGAACAGGCGCGCCGTGTGGGCAACCGTCGAGCAGGGCGACAGGGCGAGCAGGGCAGCGGCGGGGGCGAAGCGTGGCTACCGAGATGCGGCGGGGCGTTACACCGGGTGGCCATCCGGACGGCCCAGGGTGAGGGCGGCAGCGCACATCGCCCGTTTCGAAATCGAACTGACGTGACCGCGGGATGCGCTCCCGCATACCAGCGTCACCGTCACCGTCACCGTCACCGTCACCGACATCGTCACCGTCACCGACATCGAACAGACGTGACCGGCTAGGGCACGCCTCGGCTCACGCCTGGCGTGGCCGGAGGTGAGCCCAGAGGTGCCATCCCATGACGCGCCCGAACGGCAGCTTCGAGACCGGCAGCGGCGGTGCGTGCATGAACCGCCGGTACGTGCGCACGAGCTCGAAGTCCGGGAAGTCCTCGCGGAGTCGCCGGCGGTCGTAGACCTTCGCATAGGGGTTCAGCGGACCGTCGGTGTTGTGATGGATGAACTCGCTCATGCGGAGGTACCGGAAGGTGCCGATCCGGCGCATGTTCTCGAGGTGCTGTCCAGAGATCCCGCCCGGGTCACGACGCAGCAGACGAAGCCCCAACAGTCCGGCCCGACGTACGAGGCCGATGGCCACGAGATAGTTCAGCGACCACTTCGCATAGACCATCACGACCAGTTCGCCGTCGGGGACGAGCACTCGTTGGATCTCGCGCTGCGCCGCGACGATGTCCGGGATGTGGTGCAGGACCCCGTGGCTGAACACGAGGTCGAACGACGCCGACGGATAGGGGTTCGCCGTGGCACTGCCCTGGACGACCTTCTCGTAGGGTAGGCCGCGCAGGGCGAGGCGGGTCTCGACACGGCGAACGGACTCCGGCGTCAGATCGAGGCCCGACCACGTCGCCCCACGCCGGATCAGCTGCTCGCTGTCGGCGCCCTCACCGAGGCCGATCTCGAGCACCCTCTTCCCGGCGGCATCCAGCCCGTCGAGGCACTCGAGGATGTGCGCCTCCCTGGTGTAGCGGAAGGCGTCGTACTCGTCGAAGAACGCCCGATGATCGGCGGCGAACCGATCGAGACCACCCACCTGCGAGTCACCACACGGGAACTCGTCCCAGAACGCCGCAATCAGATCCTCGTCCAACGCGCCCTCCTCACTCCCACTGTTGTGAGAGTACTGCGGAACGATCAGGGCATCCAGGGCAGGCGGAGGTTGGGATACGCGCCGCAGTCGAGCGACGTCGGGCCGTCGCTGCGCAGCCGATACCACCCCGCCGCGGCGATCATCGCAGCGTTGTCGGTGCACATCGCCCGGCTCGGCAGGAAGGCGCGGATGCCATCGTCCTCGCACGCGTCGAGGAACCGCTCGCGCAGCAGCGAGTTGGCCGCCACCCCGCCTCCGAGCACCAGACCCTTGGCGCCGACGGCACGAGCCGCACGGCGCGCCTTGGCCACCAGCACGTCGACGACCGCCACCTGGAACGAGGCGGCGACATCGGCCGACGAGACGTCGGGGTGCTTGCGGACGTGGTTCATCACCGACGTCTTCAGGCCGCTGAAGCTGAAGTCGAGGTTGTCGTGCAGCATCGCCCGCGGGAACGCGATCGCCGTGGGGTCACCCGACTCGGCCTCGCGGTCGATCGCCGGACCCCCGGGATAGTCGAGCCCCAGGAAGCGGGCGACCTTGTCGAACGCCTCCCCGGCTGCATCGTCGATCGTCTGGCCGAGCAGGCGGTACTGCCCGTGGTCCTGCATCTCCACGAGCATCGTGTGGCCACCCGACACCAGGAGCACGACGAGCGGGAACTCGAGCATCGGATCCTCGAGGAAGGCGGCGTACAGGTGCGCCTCATGGTGATGCACGCCGATGAACGGCACGTCCCAGGCGAGCGCGAACGCCTTCGCCGCCGAAACGCCCACCAGCAGCGCCCCGATGAGACCGGGCCCGATCGTGCAGGCGACCGCATCGATCCGCTGCTCGGACACACCGGCCTCGACGATCGCCCGGGCGACGATCGGGTTCAGCGACTCGAGGTGCGCTCGGCTCGCGATCTCGGGCACGACACCCCCGAATTCGGCGTGGAGGTCGATCTGCGTGCCGACGACGCTCGATGCGACGTCGAACCCGCCGAGCACCAGCGCCGCCGCGGTCTCGTCACAGCTCGTCTCGATGCCCAGCACCAGGGTGCTCTCGTCGACGGTCACCTCACGCATGCAGGGCCTCCGGGCACAGTTCGGCCAACCGCGAGCGGTAGGGCTCGTCGGCGACGTCGTGGCACCACATCACGATCGCGTCCTCGACGTTCTCGTAGTAGTTCTTGCGCACACCCACCGGGACGAACCCGAACCGGTGGTACAGCGCCTGGGCCCCGACGTTGCTGACCCGCACCTCGAGCGTGAGCGCCGAGCAGTCGCGCCGGATCGCCTCCCAGGCCAACTCGGCCAGCAGCCGCGTGGCGACGCCCGACCGCTGCTGTGACGGTGCACACGCGATGTTGGTGACGTGCGCATCACCGACCACGAACATCAGCCCCGCGTACCCGACGAGCGCACCGTCACGACGGGCGACGAGGTAGTGGCGCTCGCCGCGCCGGGCCATCTCGATCTCGCTGTGGAACACGGAGGGCGACCACGGCCGCGGGTACGACACCTGTTCGATCGTCTCGATCGCTGCAACGTCGCGCCGACGCATCGGCTCGACCACCAGCTCCGCGTCACCGCCCGTGCGGCCGAGCAGCCGTGACAGCACACTCATGTCGGGCCACTCTCGTTGCGCTTGTTCCAGTTGATCTGTGCATCGGGCAGACGGAGATACATCGCTTGGATCTCCCATGGGTTCACCCATTCCTCGCGGAGCGCCCGGGCATGCGCGAGCTGCACCAGCGGGGCCGCAGACGGACGCGACAGGAATTGCTCGCCGAACGTGCAGCGCACCACCTCCACCTCGATCTCGGCGCGGTGACGCAACGCCCCATCCCCCACGAGCAGCACGTCGTCACCCCGCGCCACCAGGTCGGCGACCAGATCGTCGACCCGACCACAGCGCGGTTCGAGCACCCGCTGCACCCCACCCGGCACCGGCCGGTAGAGCGCGTAGAACAGCTCGCCCTTGCGAGCGTCGATGACGGCTGCGATGGTGCGGTCGGTGTGGCGCACGGGGAACGCGAGCAGGTCGAGCGAGCTCATCCCGATCATCGGCACCCGCAACGCCTGGGCGAGCGCCTTCGCCGCAGCGAGGCCCACGCGCATCCCGGTGAACAGACCGGGGCCGATGTCGACGGCGATCACGCTGATCTCGGGCAACTCGATGTCGGTCTGCCGGCAGATGAACTCGATCGCAGGGGTCAGCGTCTCGGCGTGGCGACGGCCGCGGCAGACCTCGAACAGCCCGAGCACACCCTCGTGCCCGCCGATCGCCACGCTCACCTGCTCGGTGGCCGTCTCGATGCCGAGGATCAACATGCGAACCGCTCGAGGCCGCGCTCGATCTCGGCCCAGCGGCCCGCCCACGAGCGACCCGATGCCTGCACGCTCAGCAGCCGCTCGTCGTCGGCGTCCTCGACCGGCTCGATCGACACCAGCAGGTGATCACCGAACGATGACGCCACGACGTCGCCCCACTCGACGATGATGACGCCACCCGACTCGGCGAGCTCGGCGAAGGCCAGGTCGGCGACCTCGTGCTGGGTGCTCAGCCGGTAGAGGTCGGCATGGTGCAGCACCAGGCGGCCGGCCGTCGGGTGGCTGTGCACCAGGTTGTAGGTGGGCGATGTCATGTGATCGGTGACGCCCATGGCCGCCCCGAAGCCCTGCGCGAAGGCGGTCTTGCCGGCCCCCATGTCGCCGGCCAGCACGATGATGTCGCCGGCGCGCGTCACGCCGGCGATGACGGTGGCGATCGCATGGGTGTCGGCCGGCGATGTGGAGCGGAGCTGCAGCATCAGAGCTTCGAGTCTACGACGTTGCCGGACGCACCCTGCGAGGCACGCGGGCCGAGATGCCACACACGATTTCGTACCCGATGGTGCCGAGCCGGTCGGCCCACTCGGCGGCGAGGATCCGCTCGGCACCCTGCGAGCCGGCCTGCTCGCCGACCAGCACCACCTCATCGCCCACCGCCACCTCGACGTCACCGACGTCGAGCATCAGCTGGTCCATGGTGACGACACCGACGATCCTGCGACGAGTCCCGCCGACCAGCACCTCGACGCCTGCGACAAACGCTCGCCGGGGCACCCCACCGGCGGAGCCGATCGGCACGGTGGCGATCGTGGTCTCTCGCTGCACGGTGTGGCGAAGCCCGTACGACACACCCTCGCCCGCCGGCACCCGC
>JBEGOE010000219.1:0-3956 GCA_041182165.1 Actinomycetota bacterium | reverse complement strand
GTGATCCACCGGCCGCGCCGGCGGGCCACGCCGACACACCGCCACGCCGAACTCGACGACGCGTTCGCGCTCCGCACGGCCGACGACGTCGCCCGCGAGCTCGGCAACATGACGGGCGCCTTGATGAAGGCGGCGCACCTCGTCAGCGTGGTGGTCGAGGCGCTGCCCGAGGCTGCGCAGCAGTCGTTGTCGTCGCTCTACGCCGATGCACCGCCGATGTCCGACGAGCTGGCCGCGTCGGTGGTGACGGCCGAGCTCGGCCGCCCACCCGAGGCGGTCTTCCTCGACTGGAGCCCGTCACCCATCGCTGCGGCGAGCATCGGCCAGGTGCACCGCGCCGTCACCCGCGACGGCCGTGTGGTCGCGGTGAAGGTGCAGTACCCGGGTGTTGGCGCCGCCATCGAGGCCGACCTCGCCAACGCCGACACGCTGTACCGCATGCTCAGCGCCTTCACGCTGAAGGGCCTCGACACACGCGCCCTCGTCGACGAGCTGCGCCTGCGGATGCGCGACGAGCTCGACTACCGCATCGAGGCGGCGAACATCGTCGAGCTGCGCGGCCACCTCGCCGACCACCCGTTCGTGTCGCTGCCCGACGTGGTACCCGAGCTGAGCAGCCGCGCCGTCATCACCACCGACTGGGTCGACGGCCTGTCGTGGAACGAGTTCGTCGCCCAGGCCACACCGGCGGCAAAGCAACGGGCAGGCGAGTCGATCTGGCGGTTCGCGCAGCACTGCATCCACCGCCTCGGCGTGTTCAACGGCGACCCGCACCCCGGCAACTACCGATTCAGCCCGCACGGCGACGTGACGTTCCTCGACTTCGGCATGGTCAAGCGCTGGTCGCCGGGCGAGTGGGAGACGCTCGCGCCGAGCATGGACGCGATCATCGTCGACCGCGACCCGGTCGGCCTCGTGCGGGCGATGGAGGCGTCGGGCTTCCTGCGCACTGGGCACGGGCTCGACCCGCAGGCCGTGTACGACTACGTCAGCAGCCCGTACCGGCCGTACCTCACCGACACGTTCACGTTCACCCGCGAGTTCATGCGCGACACGGTGCAGCGCATCATCGACGTCAACGGCCCGCACGCCGCGGTGATCGCGCAGATCGACATGCCGCCATCGTTCATGATGCTCGATCGGGTGGTGTGGGGCGTCAGCGCCCTGCTGGGCAAGCTCGAGCTGACGGCTCCGTGGCGGGCGATGCTGCTCGAGTACCGCACCGACGGGCCGCCGGCCACGCCGATGGGCGTCGCCGAGGCCGCCTGGCGTTCCGCTCATCGCTGACGCGGCTGCTCCATCGCGGCGTTATGGTTGTCGCGTACAACCGTCGTTCCTTGGGGGAATCGTGGCCGATCCGTACAAGCCCAGAGCACCGTTCGCCCCGTGGGACCGGCGCGAGCTGCCCGGCGCCTTCGACGTCGAAGAATCGGCCCGCCGGATCGGCAACTACAAGTGGGCCGAGATGAAGCTGTTCGAGGCGCTGGGCGGGTGGGTCGCCACCGTCCCCGAGCTCGACGTGAAGATGCGCCTCGGCACCCACTGCTACAAGCACGCGTGGCACGCCGAGCTGTGGCACAAGCGCCTGCCCGAGCTGCGCGAGATGAACCCCGACCGCCTCACCCAGCCGCCCAACGACGCGATGGTCCGCTTCGTCGAGGCCCTCACCGAACCCGAGGCGCCCGACCAGACGATCGAGAAGCTCGTCGGCGTCTACCGCGTGTTCATCCCGCACTTCATCTCGGCCTACACGTTCCACAAGAACAACACGAGCCAGATCACCGACGCACCCACCATCCGCTCGCTCGGGTTCATCCTGCAGGACGAGTTCGACGACTGGCGCGACGGCGAGATGCTCATCCAGTCACTGCTCGAGACGCCCGACGAGGTGCAGCGCGCCGCCGCCCACCAGGCCCGGCTCGAGACGATCATGCTCGAGGCCGGCGGCATCGCCGGCCCGGGCTCCATCGGCATGCCGGGTGCCGGCGCAACGGCAGGCGCATCAGCAGCCGCAGGACTCAACGGAGGTGCAGCATGAGGAAGTTCTTCCCGGTCGAGGAGTTGGCCCGCGACAGCCGGTTCAACCAGGTCACCATGGCCGAGCGCATGAAGGACCCGCGCAGTGCGCTGGGCAAGGACGGCCCCGCCGCGAAGTCGAACCGGTTGGTGCCCAGCCGCGCCGACGCCAGCACGGCGGCCCGGGCGCTGATGCACGGCATCTTCGTCGGCGAGATCCAGGCGCTCGAAGGTGCCGGTCGCACCTGCCACGACTTCCGTACCGCAGGCGACTCCGCCCGCCGGGCGCAGGACGACGCCGCCGGCAACGACGGCTCCGACGCCGTGCCGTTCGCGCTGAAGCTCGACATGGCCCGCCAGGCGTGGGACGAGGCCCGCCACGTCGAGATCAGCGTGAAGCTCAGCGACTGGATGGGCGGCGAGATCGGCGAGTACGCCGAGAACACCGTCCTGTTCCAGGCAGCGTGCAGCACCGACCCGATCCTGCGCCTCGCCGGCGTGAACCGTGCGCTCGAAGGCCTCGCCATCGACGTGTTCACCACGATGAAGGAGTTCGGCGACCTCGCCGGCGACCCGTACCTCGAGTTCTGCGAGGACTGGATGCTCGCCGACGAGGTGACCCACGTGAAGATGGGCTCAGACTGGCTGCGCAAGGTCACCGAGAACGACCCGGCGCGACGCAAGAAGGCGCTCGAGTTCCAGGGCGTGGTCGACAAGCTGTTCAGCTACGGCGGCACGCGCTCCGACAGCCAGGAGTCGCCGATCGGCCTCGCCCGCCGCTTCCGCGAGCTGGCCGGCTTCACCGACGCCGAGGTCGAGGACATCGCCGACGTCAGCCTCGCCGCGCTCAACGAGCGCAAGGCCGCGGTCGAGAAGATGCAGCAGGCTGCCGAGCAGTTCGCCGAGGCATGAGCGTCACCGTCTCCCCGAGCACCTTCCAGTTCGTGGCGTTCGATGCTGCGCTCATCGAACGGATCACGCGCACGCTGGTCGAGGCGCTCGGCATCGAGCAGGACGTCACCATCGAGGTCGACGAGACCACCCCGTTGGCGCGCCTGCGCGTCGAGACCGGCGACTCGATCGTGGTGCACGCCGAGAGCGGCGCGTTCGAGGACACCCGACGTCCACGCCAGCAGAGCGAGACCGCGACGGCCACCGCGATCGGCCGCGTGCTCCTGCGCGCGCAGGACCGCCTGAGCGGCGGCTTCGGCGAGGCTCCACCCGACGACCAGCTCTCCCTCGCCCAGGTGGCCGCCTGGGAGACCTACTGCGTCGGCCGCATCGAGCGCCTCGGCATCGACGTCAACCAGCAACGCTGGCGGTACAACTTCCGCAACCGGCACGGCTTCACCGACCACGGCGACGCGGCGTTCGACCGCATCTGGTCGAGCGACGGGCTCACCTGGGCCGAGCTCGACCAGCTGAGCCGCAGCGCCACCACCGCCGTCCCCGCGACGAGCTGAACATCCCCCACCAACTTCGGCACCCGGTCGGCGCCAGACCCCGGCGAGGTGCCAAAGTTCGGGGATGAGCAGCATCTGCACCCACGATGTCGACCTCGGTGAGGTCACCCTGCGCGTCCACGAGGCGGGCGACCCGACGAACCCCACGGTGATCCTGAGCCACGGGTTCCCCGAGCTCGCGCACTCGTGGCGCCACCAGCTGCCCGCGCTTGCCGACGCCGGGTTCCACGTCATCGCTCCCGACCAGCGCGGCTACGGCCACTCGACAGCGCCCACCGACCCGATGGCCTACGGCATGACCCAGCTCTCGGGCGACCTGCTCGCGCTGCTCGACCGCACGGGCAAGGAGCAGGCGATCTTCGTCGGCCACGACTGGGGGTCGATGGTGGTGTGGGAGACCGCACGGCTGCACCCCGAGCGGGTGCGGTCGGTCGTCGGTGTCAGCGTGCCGTTCGGGGGGGGGGCGGCGCCGCCCCC
>JBEGOE010000218.1:0-3178 GCA_041182165.1 Actinomycetota bacterium | reverse complement strand
CCACCCTCGGGCTCGCCGAGGTCGGCGCGGTCGGTGGCGAAGCCGGTCGAGAACGTCTCGCTCAGCAGCACCAGGCGGGCACCCGATGCGGCGGCGCCGCGCACCAGCGGGGCGAGGTGCTCGAAGTTGGCGTCACGGTCGCACCAGATGATGTCGTGCTGGACGGCGGCGATGCGGAACGAGCTCATGACGCCAGGCCCTTCAGACGCGAGACGGCCTCGTCGAGCACGTCGAGCCGTTTGCAGAAGGCGAACCGCACGAGGTGTCGGCCCTCATGCGGGTTGACGTACAGCACCTCGGTGGGGATCGCCGCCACACCGCAGCGGTGCGGCAGATCGAGGCAGAACGCCATGCCGTCGCCGTCGGGGCGCAGCGGGCGGATGTCGACGGTGACGAAGTAGGTGCCGCTGGTGGGGAACACCTCGAAGCCCGCTTCCACGAGCCCCGGCACCAGGCGGTCGCGCTTGGCCTGCAGATCGGCCGACAGCTCGGCGAAGAACGAGTCGGGCAGACCGAGGCCGACCGCGATGGCCGGCTGGAACGGGCCCGAGCTGACGTAGGTGAGGAACTGCTTGGCGGCACGCACCGCGCCGACCAGGGCGGGTGGCCCGCACACCCAGCCGACCTTCCAGCCCGTGGTGTTGAAGGTCTTGCCGCCGCTCGAGATGCTGAGCGTGCGGTCGCGCATGCCCGGCAGCGACGCCATCGCGACGTGCTCGGCGCCGTCGAACAGCAGGTGCTCGTAGACCTCGTCGGTGACGACGATCAGGTCGTGCTCGATCGCCAGGTCGGCGATCGTCTGCATCTCGACACGGTCGAACACCTTGCCCGTCGGGTTGTGCGGCGTGTTCAGCAGCAGCAGCTTGGTCTTCGGCGTGATCGCCGCGCGCAGCATGTCGGGGTCGAACGCGAACGTCGGCGGCCGCAGCGGCACGGGCCGCACCACGGCGCCGGCGAGGGCGACGCAGGGCTGGTAGCTGTCGAACATCGGCTCGAACGCGACGACCTCGTCACCTGTGTCGAGCAGGCCGAGCAACGCTGCGGCGAGCCCTTCGGTCGCCCCGGCGGTGACGAGCACCTCGGTGTCGGGGTCGTACTGCAACCCGTAGAACCGCTGCTGGTGCGCGCTGACTGCCTGGCGCAGCACCGGCATGCCCGGCCCCGGCGGGTACTGGTTCACCCCACCGTTGATGGCGTCGATGGCTGCGTCGAGCACCACCCGCGGGCCGTCGGTGTCGGGGAAGCCCTGGCCGAGGTTCACGCTGCCGGTGGCCGTGGCGAGCGCCGACATCTCGGCGAAGATCGTGGTGCCGAAGCCCTGGAGCTTGGCGGTCAGGTACGGGGCGCGACGGCTGGGCACACCCTGAGCGTAGGACCCCGGGCCGGACGCGTCAGCGCCCGGCGAGCTGCTCGGGACCGAACGACAGCGGCAGCAGCTCGTCGAGGGTGAAGATCGCCTTCACCCCTTCGGGGCCGCACACGTGGATGAGGGTGTCGAGCGGGGCGAACTCGCGCAGCTTCTGGCGGCAGCCGCCGCAGCACGTGGCGATGCCCTCGGCCATCGAGACCACCAGCACCTCGGCAATCACGCGCTCGCCGGCCGACACCATGGCGGCGATGGCGCTCGTCTCGCCGCACCACCCCTGCGGGTACGCGGCGTTCTCGACGTTGCACCCTGCGTAGATCGCACCGCTCGAGCTGCGGATCGCTGCCCCGACGGGGAAGTTCGAGTACGGCGCGTACGCCCTCGACATGGCGGTGGTGGCGGCCTCGAACAGCGCCTGCACGTCATCGCTCATGGGAAGGATCGTCGGAACGGTCATGGGTGGGAGGTTACGCCCGCCCCGTGCCACGATGTCCGTCATGGCGACCCCCGACCGACCTCGACTCCGCAAGCGTCTGCTCGACAACACCATCGCCCGATCGGTGCTGTCGATCTGGTCGTGGTTCGTCCTCGGTGTCGTGGTCATCATCTGGACGCCGATGGTGTTCGTGGTCTGGGTCATCACCATGCCGTTCGACAAGGGCCGCTACGCCGCCGGCTACCTGTTCCGGAAGCTCGCCGTCGCGCATCAGGTGCTCAACCCGCTCTGGAAGTTCCACACCTCCGGCACCAACATCACCGACCCGCGTCGGCCGTACGTCGTCATCGCGAACCACGAGAGCTTCGTCGACATCCTCCTCATCTCACACCTGCCGTGGGAGATGAAGTGGCTGTCGAAGGAGACGTTCTTCAAGTTCCCGCTCGTCGGTTGGATGATGCAGATGGCCGGCGACATCCGCTTGGTGCGCGGCGAGAAGGACAGCGTCATCGCCGCCATGGCGGCGTGCAAGGACCGCCTCGACAAGAAGGTCAGCGTGATGATCTTCCCCGAGGGGACCCGCGCCCGTGACGGCGTGCTCAAGCCGTTCAAGGACGGCGCGTTCCGCCTCGCCATCGAGAACCAGGTGCCGATCCTGCCGCTCGCCGTGCACGGCGCATACACGGGCCTCGTGTCGGGCGACTGGCGCTTCGGCGTGACCGATGCCGAGGTGCGCGTGCTCGAGCCGATCGAGACGGCCGGCCTCACGATGAACGATCTCACCGACCTGAAGCACCGCGCCCACGCGGCCATTGCCGGCGCACTCGAGGACATGAAGGCCGGCGCGTGACCGCCCACCCGGGACGCACGCTCGACGTGCTGCCCGAGGTCGCCGACGCACTCGCCGAGGGCAAGCCGGTCGTCGCGCTCGAGTCGACGATCATCAGCCACGGCATGCCGTACCCGACCAACGTCGCGATGGCGGCCGAGGTCGAGGCGATCGTGCGAGCCAACGGCGCCGTGCCCGCCACCATCGCCGTGCTCGACGGCGTGTGCCGCATCGGCCTCGCGCCCGACTCGCTCGAACTGCTCGCCACGCACCACGAGGTCCACAAGGCGACCACACGCGACCTCCCCTGGCTGCTGGCCACTCGACGCCACGGCGCCACCACGGTGGCGGCCACCATGAGGCTCGCCGCGCTGGCAGGCATCCGCACCTTCGCCACCGGCGGCATCGGTGGCGTCCACCGCGGTGCCGCCGCCACGATGGACATCTCGGCCGATCTCACCGAGATGTCGGTCACCCCGGTGGCCGTCGTGTCCGCAGGTGTCAAGTCGATCCTCGACATCGCGCTCACCCTCGAGCGCCTCGAGAC
>JBEGOE010000217.1:0-3774 GCA_041182165.1 Actinomycetota bacterium | reverse complement strand
GCCGGCGGTGAGGTCGCCGCGCTCCCACAGCGCCACGTGCACCGCCCAGTCGTTGCGACCGGGCTCGCCGAACTCGTTGGTGCCGTCGAGCGGGTCGACGATCCACACGCGGTCGGCGGTGAGGCGGCGCGGGTCCTCGCTGCCCTCCTCGGACATGACGGCGTCATCGGGCCTGGCGTCGCGGAGCGCCTGGGCGAGGAAGCGGTGGGCGGCGAGGTCGCCGCTGTCCATCACATGCCACGGCGGCGCGCCCTGCGCCTGCAGTTGCGCTCGCACCTCGACGAGCAGGTGCCCGGCTTCGGTGGCGAGCCGTGCCGCCAGTGCTGCGTCGGTCTCGGTCACGGTCTCGGTCTGGGGCTCGGTCATCGACGCTCGAGCCGCATCGCGTCGCGCACGAGGCCGCGCACGGCAGCCTCGTCCGCGCCGGAGGCGACCAGCGCCTGGATCTGGGTCTCGAGGCGTTCTGCGTCGGCCTCGACGAACACGTCGATGCGCTCGCGGTCGGTGACAGCGCTCGTGACCAGCAGGGCGATGACCGCGACGGCGATCACGCCGCCGATGGTGAGCACGATCCCGTTGTTGTTCCCTGCGATCGAGCTGATGATCAGCCCGGCGATGCCGCACACGAACACCACAGCGCAGGCACGGGTGATCCAGCGGGCAGCCATGGCGTTCAGCGGGCGAGCGGCTTGTACTTGATGCGGTGCGGCTGCTCGGCACCCACGCCGAGCTCCTTGCGACGCCAGGCCTCGTACTCCGAGAAGTTGCCCTCGAACCAGCGCACCTGGCTGTCGCCCTCGAACGCAAGCACGTGGGTGGCGATGCGGTCGAGGAACCAGCGGTCGTGGCTGATGACGACGGCGCAGCCGGGGAAGTTCTCGAGCGCGGTCTCGAGCGCACGGAGCGTGTCGACGTCGAGGTCGTTGGTGGGCTCGTCGAGCAGCAGCACGTTGCCGCCGGTCTTGAGCACCTTGGCCAGGTGGACGCGGTTGCGCTCGCCGCCGGACAGGTCGCCGACCCGCTTCTGCTGGTCGCTGCCCTTGAAGTTGAAGCTCGCGCAGTAGGCGCGACCATGGATCTCGCGGCCGCCGACCTTCATGTGCTCGACGCCGCCGGTGATCTCCTCGAACACGGTGGCGTCGGGGTCGAGGGCGTCGCGGCTCTGGTCGACGTACGACAGCTGCACGGTGTCGCCGACGGTGACGGTGCCCGAATCGGGCGCCTCCTGACCGGTGAGCATCTTGAACAGCGTCGTCTTGCCGGCGCCGTTGGGGCCGATGATGCCGACGATGCCTGCCTTCGGCAGCGAGAACGACAGGTCTTCGACCAGCAGGCGGTCGCCGAACCCCTTGCGGAGGTGGTCGACCTCGATGACCGTGTCGCCGAGGCGCTTGCCGACGGGGATGTTGATCTCCAAACGGTCGGGACCACGCTCGGCGGCTTCGGCCTCCTGCTGCAGGCGGTCGTAGGCGCTGAGGCGGGCCTTGCCCTTGCTCTGGCGGGCCTTGGGCGACATGCGCACCCACTCGAGCTCGCGCTGCAGGGTGCGCTGGCGGGCCTCGTTGCCCTTTTCTTCCCGGGCGATGCGGTCCTGCTTCTGCTCGAGCCACGACGAGTAGTTGCCCTCGAACGGGATGCCGCGGCCGCGGTCGAGCTCGAGGATCCACTTCGCGACGTTGTCGAGGAAGTAGCGGTCGTGCGTGATGGCGACGACAGTGCCCGAGTACTCCTGCAGGAACCGCTCGAGCCAGTCGACGCTCTCGGCGTCGAGGTGGTTGGTGGGCTCGTCGAGCAGCAGCAGGTCGGGGTGGCTGAGCAGCAGGCGGCACAGTGCCACGCGGCGGCGCTCGCCACCGGAGAGCGTGGTGACGTCGGCGTCGTCGGGCGGGCACCGGAGCGCGTCCATCGCGATCTCGACATTGCGCTCGAGGCTCCACGCGTCGGTGGCAGCGATCTTGTCCTCGAGGTCGGCCTGCAGTGCACCGATCTTCTCGTAGTCGGCGTCGGGGTCGGCCCACATGGCCATGACCTCGTTGTATCGGTCGATGACGTCCTGCACGGCGCGCACGCCGTCCATGACGTTCTCCTTCACGTTCTTCGCCGGGTCGAGCTGCGGCTCCTGGGCCAGGAACCCGACGGTGAAGCCGGGCGTCAGTCGCGCCTCGCCGCTGTAGCCGTCGTCGAGACCGGCCATGATGCGCAGGAGGCTCGACTTGCCGGCGCCGTTCGAGCCGAGCACGCCGATCTTGGCGCCGGGGTAGAACGACAGCGAGATGTTCTCGAGGACCGTGCGGTCGGGCGGGTAGAAGCGGGCCAGCTTGTAGCAGCTGTAGATGAATTCGTGTGCCATGACGTGCAGCAGGCTAACGGAGCCGCCCTTCGGCCCGAGCCGCGGACGAGGATCGTGGCTCCGCCATCGGCGTGGTGCTACGTTCGACGCCGTACGGATTTTCACCAGAGGGGGGTACGGAACGTGCTCGCAGAATACGCAGGGTTCTTCAGTCGCAACGGGTTGGCATTCGGCTTCCGATGGCTCCACATCCTGGTCGGCATCATGTGGATCGGCCTCCTCTACTACTTCAACTTCGTCCAGGTGCCGGCGTTTGCCGCATTCGGCGACGAGGGTCGCGCCCGCAACATCGCCATCGACAAGGTCGCCCGCAAGGCGCTGTGGTGGTTCCGCTGGGCAGCCATCAGCACGTTCGTCACCGGCATCCTGATCACCGGCGTCACCCAGAACTACTTCAGCGGTGCGGGCGAGAACAGCTGGGGTGTGTTCGCCGGCAACATCGGCATCAGCACCGGCATGCTCCTCGGCACGATCATGATGCTCAACGTGTGGGGCGTCATCTGGCGCAACCAGAAGGTCGTGCTCGCCAACGCCGCCAACGTGCTCGCCGGCGGCGAGGCCGATCCGGCCGCTCCGGCAGCCGGCCGTCGGGCCATGATGGCGTCGCGTCAGAACACCATCTTCTCGGTGGCGATGCTGTTCTTCATGGTGTACCGCGGCCACGCGCCGAGCAGCGGCAACATCGTCGAGGGTGGTGCGATGGGCGCCTACTGGGCGATTGCGCTGATCGTCATCATCGTGCTCGAGGTCAACGCACTCGGCCTCATGCCGTGGAAGACGCAGCCGAACAAGGGCCTCAACGTGTTGTACGACGGCCCCGGTGTGCGCAACCCGCTCATCGCGTCGTTCGGTCTGTGGGCGATCTTCCTGGTGCTCACGGAGATCTTCTTCAACTGATCTCCCGCCTTTCCTTGTGAGCGACGAGCCGCCCTCCGGGGCGGCTCGTTCGCGTCAGGGGAACTACGGTGCGGCTTCTCATCGATCGACGGGGGGTCGTTCCATGGCCATCGAGACACGCCGTTCCTTCTGCCGCTTCTGCCATGCCGGTTGCGCCATCGACGTCGACGTCGACACCGATGCCGTGACCGGCGCCAACCGTGTGGTCGCAGTCCACGGTGTGCAGGACGACCCGATGTACGGCGGCTACACCTGCATCAAGGGCCGCCACCTCGGCGAGCAGCACCATCACGACGGCCGGTTGACGTCGAGCCTCGTGCGCGGCGCCGGTGGCCTCGAGCCGATCGCCGGCTCGCTCGCCTTCGACCGCATCGCCGACAGCGCAGCCGGCATCCTCGAGCGGTACGGGCCGCGCAGCCTCGCCACCTACTGCGGCACGGCCGCCTACCAGAACGCCACCGGCCTGCCGGTGGCACGTGCGTTCCACCAGGCGATCGGGTCGACGAGCTTCTACACCTCGAGCAGCA